>JASIBJ010000072.1 GCA_030045215.1 Streptosporangiaceae bacterium
GTACGGCCGCTGCTGCCCGGCGACCCGGGCTGCGTCGCGGTGGTGACCAGCCGGGACGCGCTGACCGGGCTGGTGGCCACCGACGGCGCCCGGCGGCTGGACCTGGATGTCCTCACGCAAGCGGACGCCGTCGCGCTGCTGCGGTCGCTGATCGGGCCGCGCGCCGATCAAGAGCCCGAGGCTATGGTGGCGCTGGCCGGGTTGTGCGCCCGGCTGCCGCTGGCGCTGCGGATCGCCGCCGAGCTGGCCGCCGCCCGCCCAAAGGTGCCGCTGGCCGAGCTGGTGGCCGAGTTCGAAGCGAGCCGGCTGGACGGCCTGGATGCCGGCGAGGACCGCGCCAATGTACGGGCGGTGTTCTCCTGGTCCTGCAGGCAGCTGCCCGAGGAGGTGGCCGGGGCGTTCGAGCTGATCGCCCTGCATCCCGGCGGTGACCTCGACGTGGACGCGGCCGCGGCGCTGACCGGGACCAGCACCGGGCAGGCCCGCCGGGTGCTGGTCCGGCTGCACCGGGCTAGCTTGGTCCAGGCCGCCGGTTCTGGCCGGTATGGCATGCACGACCTGCTGCGCGCGTACGCGCGCGAGCTGGCCGCCGCCCGCGACAGCGACGGCCAGTGTGAGCAGGCGCTGACCCGGCTGTTCGACTACTACCTGGCTACAGCGGCGGCGGCCATGGACATCCTGTACCCGGCCGAGGCCAACCGGCGGCCGCGCGTCGCGGAATCCGCTGCCGCTGGCCCGGCCATGCCCGGCGAGGCACACGCCCGAGCGTGGCTGGACACCGAGCAGGCGAACCTGGCTGCCGCGGCCGCCCACTGCGCTGGCCGCGGCTGGCCCCGGCACGCCACCAACCTGGCCGCCACGCTGTTCCGCTACCTGATATCGAGCGGCCACCTGCCCGAGGCGCAAACGATCTACCGCAACGCGCTGGCCGCCGCCCGCTTGTGTGGTGACCTGGCCGCAGAAGCCGGGGCGCTGAACGGCCTGGGCGGCATCGCCGTCATGAAAGGCCAGCACCGCGAGGCCGCCCGGCACTACCAGGTCGCGCTGGAAGGCTACCGCCGCTGCAGCGATCGCGCTGGCCAGGGCAGGGCCCTGCACAATCTCGGCATCACCGAGCATCAGCTGCACAGCTTCCGGTCAGCGGCTGGCTACTACCGCCAGGCCATCACGGCGTACCAGGACACTCAAGACAGCCTCGGCGCGGCGCGCGCGCTGGGAGATCTCGCCGCCACCGAGACCGAGCTAGGCTCCCTCGACCAGGCAGCTGAGCACCTCCGATGCGCCATGCTGGTGTTCCGTGCCGAGAAGGACCAGCTCAGCGAGACCGAAGCGGTGTCGCGCATGGGCGATCTGAGCCTTCGCGGCGGGCAACTCGCCCAAGCTGCCGCCTATTACCAGCAGGCTCTGACCACCAGCCGCCGCATCAATCATCCAGCCGGCGTCGCCGACGGACTACACAGCCTCGGCGAGGTCAGCCTGCGCCAGGGCGATTACCAGCAGGCGGTCGGCCACCTCTCACAGGCACTGGCGCTGTACCGGCACAACGGCGACCTGCACGGCGAGATCATAACGCTGCGCAGCCTGGCCGAGGGCCTGCGCCAAGCCGGCCAGCCCGACGCCGCCCGCGCCGAACTAGCGACAGCGCTCCAGCTGGCAGCGGACACCGGCAACACCTACCTCCAGGCAGCCGCGCATCGTGACCTCGCCGACAACCACCACGTCGTCGGCCAGGCGGAACAAGCCCGCCACCACTGGCAGCAGGCACTGGCCCTGTACACGCAGCTCGGTGCCCTCGAGGCAGACCAGGTCCGGTCCCGGCTCACAAACCAAGAGGCGAAAGCACAACACTGACCCAAAATGGCACTGCCAGGCATTGGCCGATTTTGCACGGCACCGGCAGCCGTGGGGATCACGGCGACGGCAGCAGTAGCAATCGGCGCAGTCGACCCAACAGGCGCGATGACGGGCCTGCTCTCCGGTGCCTCAGCCCTGTTCAGCGCCGGGGTCGCCGTTGCCGGGCATCGCGCCGACCGCAAAGCCGGCCGGCAAACCTGCCTTCGCCCTAGTCTTGGGCGACGGCCTGCCATCCCCCCGGCTAACCAGGCAGAAGGCTGTCCGGTTCATCTCCGCCGTGATGAGTAATGGGGCGGGCCCGCCTGGGCAGCGCCTCAGCGGGCCGCGCCGCTTTCACCAGCGGGTCGCCGCCCGCCTCCCGGACCGCCACATACCGGGCGACCGTCTTCGCGTCACACCCGGCCAGCTGCGCCGCCGACCAGGCCGTCCCCGTAAGGTCAAACGCCTCGAAAATCTCCATGATCTCCCTGCCAGACTTGGTCACAGGTCCCTCCGGACACTGATGGGTAAGGCGAATCACCTCGAACCCATCCACACCGGAGGGACCACCAGCATCACGACACGCCGGACACCGGCAGAGAAGACGGCCAGCAACCTGGACCTTCAATGGCCGCAGGACTGGAGAAACGATGACCGCGAACCTGGAGCTAACTGACCGCACACCCGTATTTTTTCGTGGCCGCTAGCAGATCTGCTTGGCCACCGGCACGTCGCGGTCACGGGCCAGGATCGCGGCGCCGGCGGTCGGGCCGCCGCCGCCATGACGGCGATGCGGGACGGGTCGACTCCGAGGTCCGTGGCGTGGCCGGCGAGCCAGGTGAGCCCGCTGAAGACGTCTTCGGCCAGGCTTACCGGGCTGGTCGCTTCGGGGGCGAGCCGGAGTTCGACGGACAGGAACGGCACGCCGGTTTCGGCGGCGTACCAGGAGACGACTTCGTCGTAGAGGTCGACGCTGCCGGCGAGCATTCCGCCGCCGTGGGTGTAGACCACCGCGGGTCCCGGTGCGGCGCTGGCGGTGGTGTACCGGCGCAGCTCGATCTCGCCCTGGCCGTCGCTGGCCGGGGTGCTGAAGGAGGCTGTCCTCACCCCTGACGAGGGCGGGGTGATAGTGGCCATGTAGGCCAGACCAGCAGTAGCGGCTGCCCGCACCGCTCGCCAGTCGCCGCGCGCAGGGGACGTGGCCTCGGCCACTCGCGCGGCCGGGGCAGCCATGGCCGGTACCAGCTCAGGGTCGAGTTCGTAGCTCATGCTTGTCTCCGGTGATTCGGTAGAGCTGCTGGCTGACACCGGCCATTTCGGGTCAGTACCGCGATGGCTGGCTGCCGCCCGCGACGAGGCCAGGTGAGTGCGCCGTCGCGGGCGCTGCCGTCTCCAGGGATCCGCTCAGCCGGGGGGCTGGCCGGGTCGCAGGTCAGGCCCTACGCCGTCGTGATCGTGCCGTCCCACTCGCCGCCGGCCGGGACCGACGCGTGCTGGTGAACCAGTTCCCAGCCGTTCTCCCGCCGTTCGAAGCAGTCGGTCTGCCGCGCCATGACATGCCTGGTGCCGCCGCTCTTGAG
>JASIBJ010000734.1 GCA_030045215.1 Streptosporangiaceae bacterium
CTCGCTCATCCACCTCTCCTCGGCTGGCCCGGCCCGGGTGTCGAGTCACCAGGGCTGCCGGCAGCGCGCCTTTCAGCGGTCCTGGAGAATTCGCGAAAGAATACTAACGTTCACCTCTCGGCGGCTCAAGAGTCAGCAGCTAAAATAGGCTCGCGCTACTCTCTCCCGCCGGAGAACCTCCAGGTAGGAAGCCTGTAATCGGCATTTAGCACATGGCCTGCAGAAAACCCTCCGGGGGTATGAGATAAACCAGGGGAGAGTATTCACGGTAACCCCGCAGGGGTATTAGCCGCTCGCTAATAAAAGCTAATGAAAGGCGGCGCCCGACTCCGTTCGGACCTGGCCGCGGCCACATCCATTCGGACCTGGCCGCGGCTCTCATTGCCATGGCGGCCGGCGGGGGAGTGGGCGGATGACGCGTCGCAGCGACACGCCCATGGCCGCACTGGAGGCCGTCGCGTTAGCGCAGCCTCGGCCAGCGCGCACCCTACGGCTCGGTCGGGCGCACCTGAGCCGGCGCCGCTCACGAGCTGCCTGACGGAATTTCATCCTGATCGTAGGCCGGCATTTCGACCTGAAGCGATCAGGCTTCTCGGCAGGACGATGCTGAGAGGAGCATTGCCGTGACGCCGGTGCCGAGATCAGTGTCTCCCGCAGGCAGGCCCGCCGATGGCTAGCAGCGGCGCGAATCACTACGAGATCCGCGTACGCGGCCACCTGGGCGAGACGATGCGCGCCGCGTTCCCCGAGCTGCGGACTCGCGTCAACGGCGCAGATACCCTCCTGACTGGCCTGCTGTCAGACCAAGCCGCCGTTTACGGCGTCCTAGCCGCTATCGAGTCACTCGGGCTCGAACTGCTCGAGGTCCGCCGTTTGCCGCCCGGCTGAGACGCCAGGGGCCGACTGGTGTCAGCGGCGAGAATCATCCGGATCGAACGAAGCGCGACTAACCCGCGGCACCGGATGCTGTGACCATGGCAGCAACCACGCTTTGCCGCCGACACAGGTCGAACGGGCAGGCTAGCTAGTGGCAGCTCCCGGCGGGAAGCGACTGGGCGGTGCGGTAGCGGACGTCGGCGAAGCGCCGCTATGACGGCACCCACTGGTACGGAGGTGCCCGGGCAGCGCACCAGCATCAGGCACGCGTGGTTGCCTGCCGGCCGGGCCGCGCTGCACGGTCGTGAGGCCGAGCGGGCCGTGATACGCGAACTGCTGCGAAAGGCGGAACGGGGATCTGAGGGAGTGGTGCTCGTCGAGGGGGAGCCGGGCATCGGCAAGTCGCAACTGCTCCGAGACGCCCGCGATCAGGCGGCAGGTCGCGCTTTCTCCCTGGTCACGGCGGCGGCCGACCCGCTCGCCCACGCAACTCCGCTTTTCACGCTTCGCGCGGCGTTGGACGAGCCCCTGACCGGGCTAGCCGCCGGTCACCACTGTTCTGACGCGCCGAGCCCCGCTTACCAGTGGCTAGCGGTCCTGCGCGGGCGCCTGGAACTGCGGGCCGCGTCCGCTCCGCTGCTGATCTGCCTCGACGACCTGCACTGCGAGAGCGAGGCAACTCTCGCGGCGCTGCGGTCGCTGCAACGCGATCTCCGCGGGCAGCCGCTGGCCTGGCTGCTAGCCCGCTCCAGCACTGTTCGAGGTGGTGCCGAGCATCTGTTCAGCCTCCTCGAGCTGGATGGCGCAGTCCGGATCACGCTCGGCCCGCTGGCCGAGGATGCAGCAGTGATGATGCTTACCGACGGCTTTGGCGCGCCACCTGACCAAGGCCTGACTACCCTCGCCCGGGATGCGGCAGGCATTCCGTCCCTGCTGACTGAGCTGATCCGCGGCCTCCGCGCGAACCATGCAGTCAATGTGAGCAGCGGCCGCGCCGTCCTCGCCTCTCACGACCTGCCTCTGCAGCTTCAGCGCCTTGCCCGGCAGCGGCTCGCCCAGGTAAGCAGGCGAACCCGTCACCTTCTGGTCATGGCCGCCATCCTCGGGCCGGCTTTCCGGCTAGAGGACGCTGCGGAGATGCTGGGCGAGTCACCCGCCGCCCTGCTGCCGGCGATCGAGGAGGCAATGGAAGCCGCGTTGATGAGCACGGCGGAGCACGGTTTCGCATTCCGGAATGAGCTGCTGCGCCGCGCTGCCGGCGACACGATCCCTGGGCCCGCGCGCGCAGCCCTCCACCGGCAGTACGCTGACATCCTGCTCAGCCGCGGGGTATCAGCGGCAACTGCGGCCAGTCACCTGCTCCAGGCGGCGCATCCGGGCGATCCCGGCTCGCTGCCAGGGCTGGACCAGGCAGTGGCCCGGACGATCCGCTCTGATCCGCAGGTCGCCGCCGATCTTGCAATGCAGGCGCTAGAACTTACGCAGCCCGGTGATCCGGCCGTGGTGTCCAGGTCCGTATCCGCCGCCGAGGCGCTGGCCGCCGCGGGCCGGCTCGACCAGGCTCAGAAGATTGCCGAGGCCACTCGCGCAAGGCCGCTTCCGCAGACGGCCGAGCACCGGCTCCGATGCGTCATGTCCTGGGCTCTGTGCACCCGCGGACAGCCGCAGGATGCAGCGGCTGAGGCCGCCGTCGTGCTGGCCGCAGCACAACTACCAGGTGAGATCCGCGCCCGCGCGCAGACCGCACGCCTGCAGGCCCTGACGGCCATGCGCGCCGAGCCAGCCACCGGAGCTGACGACGAACCGGGTGTCCGGCCGGGCTCCCGCACCGCGGCAGCCGCCCTGATCCTTCAAGCCAGCCGTTGCTGGGACAGCGGCCAGATCCGCGAGAGCCTTCAGCTGATGCGTGACGCGGCACGTGGCACCGGTCTCTCCGCGGATGCTCGGGATGTCCAGCCTCTGCTCGTCCTGGCGGCCGCTCTGGCGGACGTGCGCGAACTCAATGAGGCAGAAACCGTCCTGGCCGTTGTGGCCGCGTCGGGATTGGGGCTTCTGCCGGCCGGCTCTGCTGTCGCGCTGGTGCGCAGCCGTGTGCACCTGGCTGCGGGACGGCTAGCCGCGGCGGGCTCGGAGGCAGAGACTGCTCTGGCTCACGCGCAGACGCTCGGCGCGCACTCGTACGCCGCGACCGCCCGCAGCGTCCTCGCCATCGTCGAGCTGCGTCGCGGTGACGTCGAGGCAGCTGCACGGCACATCGGTAGCCGTCCGGTGAGCAGCTCGCACTTCGCGGACATTTACGCTCGCTCTGAAAGCAGCCTGGCCCAAGCGCAGGTCGTTGAGGCCGGCGACGGCCCTGCTGCGGCCCTCCGCTGTGCCGCCGCTTTCTGCGCCGACCTTCCCGGCCGGCCAGGGCCGATGCTGGCAGATCCGGTACTTGCCGCGTGGCTGACGCGCGCCGCGCTGGCGGCAGGAGACGAGAGGCTGGCCGCTGCTGCGGCCGATGCTGCCGCGACGGTGGCAGCCGCTTACCCGGAGTTCCGGTCGTCTTCCCCGGCCGCCGCACATGCCCTGGGCTTGGTTCATCGTGATCCGGCCTGCCTGGCCAGTGCCGCGAGAGAGCATCCAGATCCGTGGGCCAGGGCGTCGGCGGCAGAGGATCTTGGCGTCCTGCGGGAACGGCGAGGTGACCGGGACCAAGCCATCGATTGCCTGACCTTGGCACTGGCGGAGTACGGGCAGGTTGGCGCCTGCCGTGACGAGGCGCGCGTTCGGTGGCGGCTCCGCAAGCTGGGGATCAGGCGCCGTCACTGGAGTAAGAGCCCCGGCGCCGGGCCGGCCATGGGCTGGCACAGCCTGACCGCCACAGAGCAAGCAGTCGCCTGCCTTGTCGCCGAGGGACTGAACAACAACCAGGTC
>JASIBJ010000073.1 GCA_030045215.1 Streptosporangiaceae bacterium
CAGCAGCCGGAGAATGCTCGACGGAAGCGCCACCGAGCCGCGGCCGAGCAAGCGCTCCGGATGCCGTACATCGACGATCTCGACCACCGACCCCGCGGCGAACTCCCCGTCCACCCGCTTGACGCCGGACAGGAACAGCGTGCTCCCGGTGCGCAGGCTCATCTCGGCCTCACGGTTCACGTAGACCGAGCCCGCCGAGTACGCCATACCGCCGATCCATCGCCTTGACGGATCAAGCTGCGCCCCGGCCGGCCGCACGACCGTGCCCATCCTGGCCCGCGGATTGAGGCTGCGGCTGACCACGTCGGGCTCCCTGGCTGACCCGATGACGCACTCGACGCCGCAGCACGCGGCTCGGGCCGCCGCGTCGAGTTTCGAGCCCATCCCGCCGCGCCCGCTCCCGCCAGCCGTCACGCGGACGGCCCGCGCCTGCTCCGGGGTGAGCCGGATGATCCGGTCCCGCAGCGACGCGTCACGATAAGCGCCTCTGACGTCGGTCAGGAGCAATAGCCTGGACGCCTCCGCAGCAACCGCGACTGCGACCGCGACCTGATCGTTGTCGAGGGCAGACAGCGGATCGGTCGCGTCGTTGCCGTTCACGACCGGCAGCAGGCCGCGGCCGACCGCTCCCTGCAGTAGCCGTCCGAGGTCGGCCATCGCGCGCGCGGACGACAAGTCGCTGCGCGATACCAGGACCTGGCACACCTCAACGCCAACGGCCGCCGCGAGCTGCCGGTACAGCGCCATCAGCGCCGGCTGGCCCACCGCCGACGGCAGCGCGAAATCCGCCGCCTGGGCCACGGCCGCAGGCTCCTCGTACCACCGCAGTGTTTCCCGCAGGTCCTCGATCATGCGGCTGGATTCACCTGCGACGGCCGCAGCTGCCTCCCCGACCGACGCGCGGACCGAGTCCACCAGCGCGCGTAGCGCGGGAGCCGCTCCCGCGGTCGGGCCCTCGAAGGCAAGCAGGCGGCGGCCAAGCCTGGCGGCACCCGAGGTCACGAGGATGATCTCGTGGCCTGCCCGCTGCGCCGCGGCGATCTGGTTGACCAGCCCGGCGATGACATCCAGCGCGAGCCCGTCGTGGCTGGCAATGGAACTGGAGCCGAGCTTGATTACCTGTCTGGTCACGATGAGCTGCTCTGGAGGGCGGCAAGACCTGCGCAGCACCGCGGCCGCAGCGAGCGGGCGGGCACGGCGCAGATGATCATCGGAAAGGCTACCACGCAGGTCGGCGCCCCAGCGCTCTCCCATACCCTGGCCCAGTGGCCAGGAACGCCGGGAGCCGGAACGCGCAGACGAGCGACGCGCAGGGCCGGGACGTCCAGGGCCGGGACGCCGACAGCCGGGCGGCTCAGGCAGGCGATTCCCGGAGCCGGCATGCCGACAGCCGGCACGTCCCGGCCCCGATGCGACGCGACGTCCGGGTCCTTGGCGAGATTCTCGGCCAGGTCATCCGGGAGTCCGAAGGGCAGGAACTGCTCGACGATGTCGAGGACCTCCGGCACCGGGTGATCGCCGCCCGCGCGGACGGCGCCGCGGAGGATGAAGCGAGCGGACGCCGCGCGGCGGAGGATGAGGCGACCGCACGGCACGCCGCCGGCTCCGGAGCCGAGGACGAGATCGCCGCGCTGGTAGCCGGGTGGCCGCTGGCCAGAGCCGAGGCGGTGGCACGAGCATTCACCGTGTACTTTCACCTGGCCAATCTGGCCGAGGAGCACCAGCGCATCCGCACCCTGCGCGAACGGGACCACGGTTCCGGGCCGGTGCGCGAGTCGCTCGCGGCGGCGGTGGCCACCCTGCGACAGACGCTCCGCGCCGACCAGCGCGCCGACTTGCTCCGCCGCCTCGAGGTACACCCGGTGCTGACGGCGCACCCCACCGAGGCCAGACGGCGCGCGGTCACCGAGGCGCTCCGGCGCATCGGGGCTCAGCTGGACCAGATGAACAACACACAACTCGGCGCCGCCGCCAGGTTCGAGGCCCGGCGGCGCCTGCGGGAAGAGATCGACCTGCTGTGGCGGACGCCGGCGCTGCGCATCCAGGCGATGCAGCCGCTGGACGAGGTCAGGTCCGGTGCCGCCATCTTCGACGAGACGCTGTTCCGGCTCGCCCCGGCCGTGTACCGGGCGCTTGACGAGGCGCTGCAGGGTGACCAGTCCGGCCAGGCCGCGCCGGCGGCGCCCGCATTCCTCCGGTTCGGCAGCTGGATCGGCGCCGATCGGGACGGCAACCCGTTCGTGACGGCGGCGGTGACAGAGCAGACGGCGGGGATTCTGTCCGATCATGTGCTGCGGGCTCTGGAGAACGCTACGACCAGGATCGGCCGGTCGCTGACGGTAGCCGGCCCGCCGAAGCGCGGGGGAGCCGTCGGGCCCGAGGTCGATCTGGACGCGGCGCTGAGCACCGCGGCGGCGGCCCACCCGGACCTCCTCGGCGAGCTGAGCGCCCGCTCGCCGGGCGAGCCGTTCCGCGCCTACCTGCTCTACGCCGGGCGCCGGCTGGAGGCCACCAGGCTGGCGGGATCGCGCGAGGACGGGCTCGCTTACGAGTCTGCGGCCGACTTCCTGGCCGACCTGCGGCTGGTCCAGCGCGCCCTTGCCGACTCTGGTGCGCCCCGCCAGGCCTACGGGGAACTGCAGCACCTGATCTGGCAGGCAGAGACATTCGGGTTCCACCTGGCCGGGCTGGAGGTGCGCCAGCACAGTGCCGTCCACGCGGCCGCGCTCAGAGAGCTACGCGAAGCACGCGAGTCCTCAGCCGACCTGGAACCGACGGCCGCGACGGCGCAGGTGCTGGCGACGTTCCGCGCTATCGCCTCTATCCAGCGCCAGCATGGGATCGAGGCCTGCCACCGCTACGTCGTCAGCTTCACGACGTCGGCGGCCGACATCGTCGCCGTGTACGAGCTGGCCGAGCTGGCCTGCCCCGAGGGATCTCCGGTCCTGGACGTGGTCCCGCTGTTCGAGAG
>JASIBJ010000735.1 GCA_030045215.1 Streptosporangiaceae bacterium
CTGGCTGCGCACACGACCTATTCTGCTGCTCACCGCACACCATGTAATCGCTCGGTCGGCCGGGCTTCCTCCTGGGCAGGCGCGAAGTTCATACCGGGCATGGGGTTGTCAGCCCTTCCGGGCGGTGGGTCGAACAGGCCTTCTCGCGGCCGGTGGTGCCGGGCACGCCGGCGACGATTTCACCGTCGATGACCAGCCGGAAGCTGTTGTTCTCTGCGACTGTTGCCGGCGACGACACTGACGATCTTTCGGGCGTGGCATGCCGACGTGGATGCCCGGCGCGATCTCGATGCCGCCCCGGCAGCAGACCCGCCGCTGCACTGTGGCTGGTGGCGCTGGGCAGGGAGCGCCACAGCACGCCGCCTTGCGCGAGGACGTGCAGCTGGCCGCCGAGGCGGATGTAGGCCCCTTGCTGTACGGCCATCGCACGTCGCCTCGGGGGTCCCCGGAGCCGTCATCTGAACGCACCGGCTACGGAAATACGGTGCTGTCGCCCATGAATGCCGCCAGATTCCGCAGCTGCCGCGCTTGACGCTGGATTCGCTAGAGGGAGCCCTGGGCGGCGCTTGCTGGTCGGCTCACAAGGATGCCTCGGCGTCGCGTTCGCGGTACATGGCCGTCTTCCTTGTCAGGCAACAGACAAGAGGATGTTAGCTTGGCAGGTCCGCCGCACGTCGCCGGGTCTTTCGCCGCCGCGTTGACCGCCCGCGAGGTAATGCGACATCCACATCAGATGCGGACGTTCCTGGTGGCGGTCTAGTTGCGGGATGCGAGAGTCGGAGCCGAAGCTCCCGGATCACATTTTCGGAACGCCCGACATGCCAGGGACCGCTGCAATAACGCTTCGCCATCCCGGATAGTCGGGAGCCCGCCCGCGACGCGCCATTCCGAACGGCCGAGCCGCCGCGTGCGCGGCACGGAGGGCAAGTCGCTGTTCCGTGGATGGGGATGGCCCGGCGTAGTAGCTTGGGGCTGCTATGCCAGGCCGACTGTGCTAGATGGCTGACGGCGGGACGTGCTCGGTGGGGTCAGGGGGTCATGGCGGGTGGGCTTCCTGGATCAGTGGGCGGCCGACGTGCAGCGCCGGAGCGATGAGCGGGCGGCACGGTGGCAGGAGCGGCAGCGGGAGAAGGCCCGTACCGGGCGCATGACACCCCTGGATCGCTGGGCGGCCTGGGCACAGCGTAAAGGCGACGAACGCGAATCCGGATGGGAGCAGCGGCAGCACGAGAAGGTCCTCAGCGGCCGGACGACCTTCATGGACCGGTGGGCTGCCCACGCACAGCGTAAGGGCGACGAAGCTGCAGCGAGATGGCTGGAAATAGACCCGATAGCAAAGCTGCTCGCGTCGGGCCCGGTAACGGGGCCCTCCGATACGACTGCCGTCATCTTTGTCGAGCCGACCGGGTTCTTCTTAGCGGGCCGACGTGTGACGAACCAGGGAACCGTCGCCCGTAGCGGCGGCGTCGTCGTCCCGAGTGGCGGTGGCGGAGGAGCCATCCTCGGGCTGGCCTATGTATTCACGGCACTGGCGATCTGGCTGGCCTTCCGCCGGTCCTACACCGTTCACGTCCACACCTTTCCCGCGAACATCCATGTACGGCTGCCTAGCGAGCTAGCCGCATACCGTGCGGCTGCGGACCTGATTCCGCGATTCCAGGCCGGAGGAACCGCGGAGCTAGGACGTTGGCGGGCCGATGCTGCATCCGGCAGCATCCGGCGTGCGCATACAGAAGCTGTGTGACCCGACGCCGGCCTCAGCAAGCCAGGATCAGTCAGCTGACCGGCATGACAGACCGTCACGAGTACGTGATGGATGAGGACGGACACTGGCGGTTGCGCGGGAAAGGGGTGCGCCAGGACAGGTTCCCGGCTCAGCTCGCGCTGTCGCCAGCAGCTGGCAGACCTAATGGCTGGCCACACGACAAGGGATGGTGTCAACGGCAGGTGAAGTCTGACCCCTGCTCGGCCCAACTGAAAATTGACCCCCTGCGTGTTCATTCTTCGGTTGTTCCTGCTGCGGGGACACGCGGCCGAGGTCGCGGTTGCGGAGCCGGTAGGAGTCGCCTTTGAGGTGACTTCGGCGTGGTGGACGAGCCGGTCGATCAGCCCGGCGTGAAACCGAAGACACGCACGGCCGATGAAGACGTTGATCGCTGGCCGGTGGGCCGACATGGCCGGAGTACCAGGTCATGACAGACGCTGAGCGACCTCGTGCGTGCCAGCGACTAGCCATCATCATTCAGGAGCAGGGCTACCCGCCGTTCCGCATGGGATAGGGCGGCGTGGCAAGTACCAGGACCAAGCCTTCGTGCTGGATTAGTGAGTAAGCGGCGGGTCGTGTAACGCATCGAGCGCGGCGTGAAGCCGGAAGTCGGTAAACACGTGTCCGAGGACGCGGTATGCCGGGATCGTCTCAGCCGGTTCGGCGGCGATGCGCCGCAGCGACCGACCGTGGGGCGTTTGCGCAGGATCTGCGTTCGTGCTGGTTCCAAGGGGCACCGCCCAGCACAAGTGAATGCGTCTCAAAGCTCCACTCCGAACGCCTAGCGCGGATGCACTGCGCCCAAGTCGTCAACCTCGACGATCTCAACGTGCCCCGTCGCATCGGCGAGCAAAGAAGGACACGAAGGACAGATCATTCGTTAAGATGTTTTTTTAGATTTTGCTCGTTCCAGCATCAGGCCATACTCAAAGACACGTAGGGCACGGGGGATAACTTCTATGGATAGATCAAATTTGCGGACCAGGGGCCAAAAGCGAGTCCGGCGCCCAACGACACCTCGGCAGTGGTTCTTCATGTGGCTAACATTCGCGCTCCTCAGCCTCGGGGGTCTCATGTTCGTGGCGACGGTCGTCTCCGCCGCCGCCAACAGGTCGGGCTACACGCAGGCTCATGGCCTGCCGCGGAGCGGGATCGTGACCAGCGTGGCGAACCATACGGGCAAGGGCTCTTCCGCCGACGTAGGAGTCAGGCTGGGGGAACCGGTCGACGGCCAGGCGGCGACTACCGCGCATCTCCCTTCCGTGACGTCCCTCAAGCCTGGCATGGCAGTTCGGGTCCTGGTCGATCCCCGGGACCCCAGCTACGCCGAGTTTCCCGGCCAGCGGTACATCCAGAAGGTCACCGCTCAGGTGGGCGCCGCCTTCTTCCTGGCGAGCCTTGCCGTCTTCGCTTTCTTGGCAGCCTGGTGGGGCCGGGTGTGGCTCCGCCAGCGCCAGCGCCGGCTGAAGGCAGCGAGCTAGACCTTGGCCCGCGCGGGGCTGACCACGTCAGACGCTACCACCGCACGAGGGACACGCTGCGTGACCAGTCCCGTGGGCCAGACCGAAGCGGGTGGACACGCTAGAGGGTCTCAAGGAGCTGATCATCGCAGCAACCGACGTGCCCTGGCTATGACTGCGTTAAGCATCAATCTGGCAGGATCGCCAGGCTCGACGCCGTGCACCGTCCGCGGCAT
>JASIBJ010000074.1 GCA_030045215.1 Streptosporangiaceae bacterium
CGCTTCCGCTCAGACGCCTCGAACCGGGGCCGGTGCTCGTCGACGTGCTGCCGGGCCCGGTGGGCAAGCTGGCGGCAGTTCGCCTCGCTGCGGCCGACGATGCGCGCGGTCTCGTCGTAGCCGTAGCCGAAGACGTCGTGCAGCAGGAATACGGCCCGCTCGACCGGCGTCAGGCGTTCCAGCAACAGCAGGAATGCCATGGACAGCGAGTCCGCCTGCTCGGCCAGGTCCGCCGGGTCGGCGGCCGGGCGGCCGAGGGTCGGGGGGCCGGTCACCAGCGGCTCGGGCAGCCAGTGGCCGACATAGGACTCGCGCCGTACCCTGGCCGACCGCAGATGGTCGATGCATAGCCGGGTCGTGACCGCCGACAGGTAGGCCCTGGGCGACTCCGGCCGGCTCGAACCCGCCATCGCCTGGTGGTAGCGCAGGAACGCCTCCTGGACGATGTCCTCGGCCTCGGACACGGTGCCGAGCATCCGGTACGCGATCGAGAACATCAGCGCCCGGAGCTGTTCGAACGCCTGGCCGGTGGCGGCGGTTCTGGCTGCGGAGTCCGGTCCGGCCGGCATCTCAGGCCGCCTCATCGAGTTCGGATGGCAGGGCCCGGTCGAGCCCGCGCAGGAATCCGTCTCGCCAGCTCGCCCATATCGGCTGCCAGCCGAGTGCGCGCTTTGCCTTGGCGTTCGAGCTCCCGCGGACCTGGGTCATGACCGAGATGCCTGCCTCGCCGCCGAGCAGCCGGCCGAGCCACGAGGGCACGTGCAGTGGCGGCTTGGCGCCCGCGCCCCTCGCCAGCAGCGGCAGCCAGTCGGCGACGGCGGCGGGCTCATCGTCGACGATGTTGTACAGGCCCGGCGCCCCGGTGTCCACCGCCAGCACCGTGGCGGTGGCCGCATCCGTCACGTGCAGGAACGACCAGACGCCGGCGCCATTGCCGATCACCGGCACCTGCCTGCGCCGCAGCAGGCCGGTCAAGGCCTCCGACGCGCCGGGTCCGTACAGGCTGCCGTAGCGCAGCACGACTCCCTCGATCGGCGCGTCCCGAACTGCCCGCTCCAGGTATTTGATGGCGGAGATCGACTCCGCTTGCGCGCGCGGCGGAGCGGGATCGAGCGGATCGTCCTCCGATTTCACCGGCCCGCCCGACCTGGCGTTCGGCCATCCCGCGTAGCTCTGGGCGATGAACCGGCGCACGCCCTGCGCTTCGGAAGCAGCCAGTAGGTGATCGAGCCCGGTGGTTCGCAGCCGGTTAGTGGCCGCGAACGACACGTCAAAGCGCCGCAGGTTGAGGTTCGCCGGGATCGCGGTCATCTCGTGAATGACGACCTCAGGCTCCGCCCGCGCGACGGTCTGGCCGACCGCCTCGGCGTCGAGCCCGTCGAGCAGGTATGGCTGCGCACCGGCCCCGCGCAGCGAGTCCAGCTTGGCCTGACTGCGAGTCGTCGCACCGACCTGGTGCCCGGCCGTGACCAGCTGCGGCACCAGTTGCCGGCCGATCGCTCCAGTTGCCCCGACCACAAGCACGCGCATCGCGAGTTCCGCCCCTCCGGCTGTCATTCAGAAATCAATCACACGCGAAGACGAGATACGCCGGCGCCCTGTGACACCGGCGGACAGCTTTCTTACCGGAACGAGGCCGGGCCGAGGCCGGGCACGCTCGCTACCTCGCGTCCTCCTCGGCGAACTCGGCGCGAACTCCGAGCAGCCTGACCGGACGCCGGTCGGCGAACCTCTCCAGTGCGGCCAGTGCCGCCTCCTCGATCACGGCCCGGTCGCTGGTCGGCTCGGCGAGCGGCACTCCGTGCGTGCTGGTGAAAAACGGCTTGTACCTGACTTTAACGACAATCCTGATCGCTGGCCGGCGTTCGGCCAGCACGTCGGCGGTCACCTGGTCGGCGATCTTGACAACTTCGCCGCGGACCTCGTCCCAGTCGGCGAGGTCCCGCTGGAATGTGACCTCTCGGCTCCGGGACCTGGGCACGTACGGATCAGCGCTGACCTCGGTCGAGCCGATCCCGCGCGCGGTCAGCGCCAGCCACGGGCCGTTCGCCGGCCCGAAGCGGGCGGCCAACGCGGCGACGTCGGCGCTGGCCAGCTGCGCGACGGTAGCGATGCCGAGTCCTTCCAGCTTGTGTGCGGTCTTCGCGCCGATGCCCCACAGCGCGCTGACAGGCTGCTCGCCGAGCACCTCGAACCAGTTCGACGACGTGAGCCGGAATACCCCGGCCGGCTTGCCGAAACCAGTGGCCAGCTTGGCCTGGAGCCTGTTCTCGCCGATGCCGACGCTGCACTCAAGCCGCGTTGCCGCGGCGACCCGGTCCTGCACCTGCCGAGCGAACGACTCCGGCTCGTCGGTCTCGGCCGCGAGGAACGCCTCGTCCCAGCCCATCACCTCCGTGACCGGGCTCAGTTCGCGCAGCACCGCCATGACCTGCGCGGATGCCTCCTCGTAGGTGGCGCGGTCGGAGGGCAGGAACACGGCGTCGGGGCAGCGCCGGGCTGCCGTGCGCATGGGCAGCCCGGAGTGCACGCCGCGCAGGCGGGCCTCGTAGGACGCGGTGGCGACGACCCCCCGCTTGGTCGGGTCGCCATCGCCGCCGACGACGACCGGCCGGCCGCGCAGTTCGGGCCGGCGCAGTACCTCCACGGCCGCGATGAACTGGTCCAGATCCACATGCAAGATCCAGCGCCGCACCTCAGCCACGCCTCAGTATCGCAGCCCGGGCAATCTGCGACTGCCGATCCTGTGGGCACTCCTGTGGGCCGGCACGTGTGGTGCCTTCCGCGATCTTTGGCGACCGTGGAGTCAGCCAGACGACACAGAAGGGCAGACACGGTGACTGTTACCCAGATCTGGAGAACTTCCCAGATATGCGAGACCGAAGGCCGGGCACCGACGGCGAGTGGCAAGCGTGGCCGTCGCCACCGGGCGGGGATTCGGGTGTGGGCCCTGCTGAACGCTCAGGCTCTGCTCAACGGCACGGCCGGAACCCTGGCCGGCGTCCCCCTTATCGAGGACGACCGCCGGCGTATGGCCGCGCGGCGAGGGAACTGACGGAAAGATGCTCGAGGGCCGAGCTTTGCTTCTCAGAGGCTCTGGCCCTCGAGCGTGTCCCGCACGCGTCGGGCGTCGGGCGCCCCGATCTTCTGATAGATCTCCAGGGCTTGGCGCAGGTGCGCGGTAGCTTCGGCGGGATCCCCGGGAAGAAGGCTGCGGCCTATTCCCTCCAGCGCCCGTGCTTGCTCACCCGGTGTGCCAAGCTCGCGGGCGATGGCAAGCGCCTCAGCGTGACGGTTTCGGGCTTCCTGCGCCGCCGAGGTTCGCAGCGATAGCTCGCCGAGGCTGTTCAACACCTTGGCCAGGCCGTGCCGGTCGCCCAGGTCGCGGAACAACTCAATGGCCTCGGCCAGGCAGGCGGCGGCGGCCCGATAGTCGCCGGTCAGCTGATGCACCAGGCCGAGCTCATCAAGGGCCCATGCCTGGCCGAGCCGGTCGCCGAGGTGACGGAACAGGTCCAGGGCCTGGCGCTCGCACGTGATGGCGGCCGGATAGTCCCCTGTCAGCCGCCGCACGGCGCCGAGCTCACACAGCGCGTCGGCCTCGTCGAAGGCTGACCCAGCGCTGCGGACCAGGGGCAGCGCCTGCTCGTAGCTGGCGCTGGCGGCCTGGTAGTCGCCGGTCATCTGCTGCACCAGGCCCAGATCGATGAGGGAGACTGCTTCGGCGAGCTGATCCCTGGCGTCGCGGGCCAGCTCCAGCGCCCGCCGGTGGCTCGCGGCCGCAGCCGGGTAATCCGCCATGTCCACCTGCACCAGACCCAGGTGGTTGAGGGCGTAGGCCTGGCCGCGGAGGTCGCCGAGATCCCGGAAAAGCCCGATCGCCTCGGCCAGGTGGGCGGTGGCGGCCGGGTAGTCATTGGTCAGCTGCTGCAGGAGACCCAGCTCGTCGAGCACGCCGGCCTGGCCGGGCAGGTCCCCGGCCTCACGGGCCGCGATGAGGGCCGTCTGATATTGCCTTGCGGCCTGGTCCCAGTGGCCGCGGGCTCGGAGGAAACCGCCCATTGCGGCAGCGATGGCGATGGCATGCAGAGGCATCTTCTGGGTGGCGGCGTAGTCGACGGACGCGTGCAGGTTGGTGCGCTCAGATTCGAGCCAGGCGGCTGCCTCGCTGGAGGTGGCGAGCTGCGGGGCGCTGGCCGGCGGGCTGGTCGGCGGCAGGCGTCCGCCGGCGGTGGTCCACGTGGGGATGTGCCGGCTGGCGGCCGCGGCGACGTGGGCGTAGTAGTTCACCACTCGGGCGGCCGCGGCGTGTGCGTCCGCGGTGTCGCCGGCGTCGGCGAGCGCGCGGGCGTATTCACGCAGCAGGTCATGCAGCAGGTAGCGGCCGGGCGCCGGCTCGGTGATCAGATGATGGTCGTACAGCTCATCGAGCTGGCCGCGGGCGTTCTCCAGGCTGGTGTCGTCGAGGGCGGCCGCGGCGTACGCGTCGATGTCCGTGCCAGGGGTCAGGCCGAGCCGGCGGAACAGCCGCTGCTGAGCCTCGCTGAGGTCGGCGTAGGACAAATCGAACGCGGCCGCGACCGACAGGTTCTCCGCGCGCATGACGGCCAGCCGATCCCGGGCTGCCGCGAGGCCGACGGCGAGCTCCGCACCGCTGCGGGCAGGATGATGCCGAAGCTGCCGGGCGAGCATCCCGATGGCGAGCGGCAGGTATCCGCACAGCCGGGCTATGTCCCCGGCCGGGCCCGCTTCAGAGCTCAGATCGGTCCGGGCGGCAAGCCGGGCCAGCAGCGTCACCGCCTCAGCAGGACGCATGGTGCCGAGGCTGATCACTGCGGAGTCCTCGAGAGCCATCAGCCGGCGGCGGCTGGTGACCAGGACCAGGCTGCCAGGGGTGCCCGGCAGCAGTGGCCGAACCTGCTCGTGCCCGCCCGCGTCGTCCAGCAGCAAGAGGATCTTCTTGCCCGCAATGTGATCACGCCACCGGCCCGCACGAGCCTCCACGCCGGGCGGGATCTGCTGCGCGGCAACGCCGGCCGTCAGGAGCAAGCTGGCCAGCGCGTCGGCCGGGCTGACGGGTCGCTGGCCCGGGGTGTGGGCATGCAACGGAAGGAAGAACTGCCCATCAGGAAAGCTCCCGGTCAGTCGGTGCGCGGCATGCACCGCCAGGGTCGTCTTGCCGCTACCGGCCATCCCGTCAATCACGCAGATTCCGGGCGGCCCGCCGTCCGCAGTCACGTCGGCCAGCGTTCCCAGGAGCCGCGCCAGCTCGAGCTCGCGGCCGGTGAAGCTGCCGATATCGCGCGGCAGGCTCCGCGTGGCTGCTGCAGCAGACCCGCCGGCCGCTCCGTTAGGCCTGGCCGCCAGCACCTCTGCGGCCGGCCCGCGCCCACGTGCCGCCGCGACGAACAGCACTCGTACCTGCCCGGTCAGGCTGAGCGCATCAGCCAGCAGCACGGCGGTGTCCTTGCGGGCGGTGCGGTTGATGCCGCGCTCCAGGTCGCTGATCGACCGGGGGCTCAGGCCCGCAGCCTCGGCTAGCTCCTCCTGCGTCAACAGGGCCTCGGTCCGAAATTGCCGCAGCAACCCGGCGAAACTCAGAACAGGCTCCGTCACCGCTCCATCGTCCCCTCACAAGACCACCGCCGGCCGCGCAGCTCCCGAGCTTACGAGCCCATCTGCGCAGCCGCTATCCGTGGCCGCAGGGGCCTGGCGAAGCCATTGAACTAGCGCATAAGTGGACGATCTGAGGGCGTCAGGCGCTCCGCCGGCCACGCGACTAAGCTCGCCCGAATGGCAGGTCATGGCGGGACGCGCGCGACGGAACTGCTCGCCAGGAGCGGCATCGCTCACTCGGTGCATCGCTACGCCCACGACCCGCGCCACCCGTCCTACGGTCAGGAGGCAAGCGAGGCTCTGGGCGTGGCACCCGAGCGGGTGTTCAAGACGCTGGTGGCCGACGTCGACGGCGCACTCACCGTGGCCGTTGTCCCGGTGGCCGGCAGCCTCGATCTCAAGGCGCTCGCCACCGCGGCGGGCGGCAAGAAGGCGTCGATGGCCGAGCCGGCTGAGGCCGAGCGCGCGACCGGATACGTGACCGGCGGCATCACCTCGCTCGGCCTCCGCAAGCGCCTGCTGGTCATCGTCGACTCTTCGGCACTCGAGCACGACACGGTGTTCTGCAGTGCGGGGCAGCGCGGCCTGGAGATCGAGCTCGCGCCGTCCGACCTGATCGCGGCGGCAGGCGCTCGGGTGGCACCGATAGCCAGAGCGTGAGGTCTGGTCATCGCCTGGACTCGGCCTTACAGTCACTGCAAAGATCCCTCGTCACTCGGGAGACACCGTGGCCGCTGCCGATGCCGTGCTCGGAACCGATGGATCACTCGCCGTCCAGGAGAAAGCGAAGCTGCGCCGCGTGCTCGGCCGGTTCGACCTTGTGTTGTTCACCGCCTGCGCGATCGTCGGCCTCGACAGCGTGGCCCAGGCGGCCGAGGCCGGCGCGCAGGCGATCACCTGGCTCGTGATCTCGCTGGTGCTATTCCTGATCCCGTACGGGATGCTGACCGCCGAGCTTGGGGCGGCGTTCCCGGTCGAGGGCGGGCCTTACGAGTGGGCGCGGATGGCCTTCGGCCGGCCGGCGGGCGCGGTGACCGCGATCCTGTACTGGCTGTCGAACCCGCTGTGGGTGGGCGGCACGCTGACCGCGGCCACGATCGCGGCCTTCAACTCGTTCGTGCTGTCCAAGCCCATGAGCACGACGTGGGAGATCGTCGTTGGGCTCGCCTTCACCTGGGTCACGGTGGGGCTGGCCATCATCGCGTTCAGGATCGGCAAGTGGGGCCCGAACATCGGCACGTTCGTGAAGATCGTCGTGGTCGGCATCTTCAGCGTGCTGTTCATCGCCTTCCTGATCAAGCACGGCCGGCCCGCGGGCGCGTCCACGGTCGGCGACCTGAAGCCGTCGCTCGATGGTTTCCTGACCGCGATCGGGATCCTGGTGTTCCTCTGGGTCGGCTTCGAGCTGTCCAACGGCGCCTCCGAGGAGATGCGCAATCCCAAGCGGGACGTGCCCAAGATGATCGTCAGGTCGGGCGTCATCGCCGCGATCCTGTACGGCCTGGTGATCCTCGGCATCGTGCTGGTCATCCCGAGCGCCAGCTTGTCGAACGTCAGCGGCTTCGAGGCCGCCTACTCGTCCGTCGCCAACGGCGTCCTGCACTCGCACCCGCTGAACGTGCTGTTCGCGATCTTGATCATCGTGACCCTCGTCGGGAGCGGGGCCGTCTGGCTCGAGGGTGCGGACCGAACGCAGGCGATCGCCGCGCTGGACGGAGCCGCGCCCGGCTGGATGGGCCGGTTCACCAGCTTCGGCACCCCGATCGCGGTCAACCTGTCCTCGGGCGTGGTCGCGTCGGCGATGTGCGTGATTGTGCTGGTGGCGACGCACGGCAGCCTGGCGAGCTTCTTCGCCGTCATGCTGGCGCTGACCGTCTCCACGACGACGCTCAGTTACCTGTTCATTTTCCCGGCGCTGACCATTCTGCGGCGGCGGTACCCGAACGTCGACCGGCCGTACCGCGTGCCCGGAGGCATGGCCGGGGCGTGGGCCGCCGTGGTGATCACCGAGCTGTTCGTCGTCGTCACGGTGGTCACGCTGGTCTGGCCGGGTGCGATCAACGCGATGTTCGGGCAGTCGTACTCGATGCAGGCCAGCTGGGGCGTGGACCGGCGTTTCTT
>JASIBJ010000075.1 GCA_030045215.1 Streptosporangiaceae bacterium
AGATAGTCCGGGTGGCGATGCGCCATTTCGCCGAGCGTGGCTACGAGGACGTGCGGATCGAGGAGATCGCCAGGGAAGCCGGCGTGGCGAAGGGAGCCGTGTTCGGCTACTTCGACAGCAAGGCCGGCCTGTTTCTGGCCGCCTACCAGGCGGCCGCCCGCTCGTTCAGCGCCTACCTGGACGCTCCCCCGGAGGTCGTCACGGGCGGGTTCTTCGCGGTCATCACGTACTGGATCGAGCACACGCCGCATCTCATCCACGAGGACTGGGTGCCCTACCGGGTAACGCTGATCGGCAACTACTGCTCCAGCCTGCAGTTGCGACGGGAGATCACCCAGTTCCTGCTGCGGGAGGATCCCTACGGAACCCAGGCGTTCGTCCAGTTCGGCATCGACCGCGGCGAGATCCGCACCGACATCGACGCCAAGATGGTGGTCTCACTGGTCGACTGGCTGATGGACCGCTGCCAGGATGCGATCGTCACCGAGGAACTCGATCCCGGCCTGTTCGGCTCGGCTGCGCAATCCCCGCAGATGCGCGATCTGCGGGTGCAGCAGTTCGTCGAGCTCCTGCGCAGCGCAATCGGGACCAGGCCATGACCGGCGTGCCGATGGACGTGCGCAGTGCCCGGATCCCGATGCGCGACGGCATTGAGCTCGCCGCGACGCTCTATCTCCCGGCAGTACCCGCCGCCGGGGCGCAGGGCCGCGCGAGCAACGACGCCGATCCAGTGCCGGCGCTGCTCGAGTACCTCCCGTACCGCAAGGACGACGCGATGCTCGTCCGGGATTACGAGCTGTACAGCTACATGACCGGGCACGGCTATGCCGGCGCCCGGGTGGACATCCGCGGCACCGGTGCCAGCGATGGCGAGTTGCCCGACGGTGAGTACAGCGAGCAGGAGCAGCGCGATGCGGAGGACGTCATCGCCTGGCTGGCCGCTCAGCCGTGGTGTTCAGGCGCGGTCGGGATGTGGGGCATTTCCTGGGGTGGCTTCAACGCGATCCAGGTCGCGCTGCGGCGCCCGGCCGCGCTCAAGGCGATCATCGCGGTCGACGCCTCCGATGACCTCTTCCACGACGACGTGCACTACATCGACGGGCTGCTGCACCTTGACGAATACGCGCTGATGATCGACCAGCTGAACGCGCTGCCGCCCGCGCCCGGCTTCCCGCTGGACGAGGAAACTCTCGCCCGGCGGTTCGACAGCCTGCCGTGGCTGCTGACATGGCTGGGCCAGCAGCAAGACGGCATCTACTGGCGGCGCGGATCGCTGCGGCCGGACTACGGCAGGCTCACGATCCCGGCGTTCCTGATCGGCGGCTGGTATGACGGCTACCGCGACTCGGTACCTCGCATGTTCGCCCAGGTCCCCGCGCCCGTGAAGATCCTGATCGGCCCGTGGAACCACTCGTTCCCCCACAATGCCGTTCCCGGGCCTGCCATCGAATGGCGGGAAGACGCGGTCAGGTGGTGGGATCACTGGCTGAAGGGCGCCGAGAACGGGATCATGTCAGATCCGCCGGTTACCGTGTACGTGAGGGACTGGTACCGGCCGGACCTCGGACTGACGGAGATACCAGGCCGCTGGCGGACTGAGACCGCGTTCCCGCCGGAGCGGACCGTCTATCAGGTCTGGCACTGCGGCCCCGAGCGCAACCTGTTGCCTGAGGCCCCGCCTGACGGCTCGGTCGCCCTGCGTTACGTGCCGTCAGCCGGGGTGGAGGCCGGCCACTGGTGGGGCGAGCTGACCCCGGACCAGCGCGGCGCGGACGCATTCAGCCTGGTGTTTGACACCCCGCCACTGGCGGCCGACCTCGAAATCCTCGGCTTCCCGGTCGTGGAGATCAGCGGCCGCGCGGACGTAGACCCGCTGCACTGGTTCGCGCGGCTCTGCGACGTGGCACCAGACGGAACCGTCACGCTGGTGACGGGGGCCGGGCGAGCCGGGCGGGCCGATCCGCTCCGGGCCCGCCACTGCGTTCCCGGCGGCGCGGCAGCAGCAGCTACCATCGGCTCGGCCCCAGAACCGGCCACCACGCGCGAGCCAGGCTGCCTGCCGCTGGAGCTGCATGTCACCTCGTGGGTTTTTCCGCGCGGCCACCGGATCCGGCTGTCGGTGTCCAACGCGATGTGGCCGATGATCTGGCCGACGCCGCACCCCGGCACGGCTACCGTGCGGCTCGGGCCGACCGGGACCCGGCTGGTTCTGCCGGTGATCCCGCCGGGGCAACGGCCGGAGCCGGCCTTCGGCCCGCCCGCCGTCTGCGAGCAGCCGACCGGTATCAGCCATCGGGGCGAGATGCTTCCGGTGCGCTGGACCCTGCAGCGCGACGACGCCGGGACGGCCGCGATCTCGTGGCGGGGTAGCACGACCACCCAGTTCGGCTGGGGACGGACGACCGACGAGGAGTACCTCCGCTACGAGGTGAACGACGACCACCCGGCGAGCGCTTCCGCGCACGGCGAAGCCCGCACCGAGATCCACCTGGACGGCCGGTTGCTCATCGTCACCTCCGTCCTCGATCTCGAAGGGAACGAGGAGTCCCTCCACTACCGCTTCCGCCGCGAGTTGCGGGAGCACGGGGTGCTCATTCGCGAGCGCAGCTGGGTACGCCGTTACCCGCGCGACGGGCACTGACGCCGGGCTGAGGATGCCTCGCGACTGAAATGACGTAACGCGGGACCGGCTGATCAGTCGCTCGCTGCCCGCTCAGGCCGTCTTGTCCAACCCGATCTGCTTGCCGGCCGACCGGAGCCGGGCCAGAGTGGCGGCAAACTGGCGCAGCGTGCGTTCGGGGACGGCACCGCCAAGCCAGCGCTGAAGTTCCTCGTCGAACGCGCGGCCGGCGTCGGCAAGCACTCCTCGGCCTTCGGCCGTGAGCTCCACGAGCGACGAGCGCCGGTCATCGGGGTTCGGCAGGCGCCGGCAGTAACCCCTGGCCTCAATCCGGTCCACCAGCTTGCTGGTGCCACCCGTGGTGATCCCGAGCTGGGCGGCAATGTCGTAGACCCGGCAGCCCGGTGTGCGCTCCATGACCGACATCGGCTCGAACTGCGCCAACGGCAGGTCGAAGTCGGCCTTGAGCCTCGCGTCCGCCGCGTTCCAGATCTCGATCTCAAAGCGAACGAGGTCGTTGAACAGCTGCCTCAACTCGGGCACTTCGCGCCATCCCTGATCGTGCGCCGCACGCTGGCTTCCCAGTACGCAGCTTCCAGCGCTGCTAATTTACCGGAGGTTTGCGTCTTCGTGCGATAAGCCATCCGGGTGTTCAGGCTGGTCCGCGAGCAACGCCGCTACCGCCTCCTCCACGCCGACGGCGGCCGGCAGTGTGACGGGCTGCACGGGAATGCCGGCCAGGCCGCCCCGGACGCTGTAACGGGCAATAA
>JASIBJ010000736.1 GCA_030045215.1 Streptosporangiaceae bacterium
AGCAATGGGTTAAGGACACGATCGTGGCGGAAGTCACGGAGGGACTGCGCCAAAGCGGCGAAGGCTCGCTAGATGACAGCCTCATCTCCGTCCGGCCGTTCGACATTGACGTCGCATCGATCCAGTGCCCCGTCCTGGCTGTTCACGGATCCGCGGATGACTGGGAGCCGCTCCCGAACCTGCGCCGGGTGCTCGCCAATGTTCCGAACGCCCAGCTGTTCTTGCTGGAAGGGCTGAACCACTTCGGGCCGCTCCTGTATCCGGATCTCCTGATTTCCCTCGCTGCTCCCGCTATAGGTCGTTGATCGCATGTTCCACTGAGCCAGCTGCCGACCACCAGGACCGTCGCTGCGTAAGGACGGCCAGATTCGGAGGTCAGCCGAGTGCTTTCTTCAGCTCGCGCCTCACCGTGCTCAGCGCCACGCCAAAGTCGTGGGCTAGCTGATGCTTCGACGTGCCCTGGCGGTAGCGAGACAGGAGTTCCTCCACCTCCTCCACGGAGAGTCCTTTCGAGCGGTCATAGTGCTGCTGATTCAGGAACTTGCGCCCTGCCACTGGCTGCCCGCAGCAGCACCCGCATGCGGATGCGCTGGCGCGGGGATGGGAGTCGTGGTCATCGCAAACCAGCATTTTGCCGAGAGATGCTAAGAATTGCCGGTTCGAAAGCTGTCCAATCAGGGGCGCAGATCGACGAACTGCCGATATGGCCTCTGACCTGCAGAGACTCTTGCGACCTGCGGCCTGCCCAGTCCAGGCGAGTCCAACGGAGTCCACCCGGTTGTCGCCATTCGCGAGAGAATGACGAGAGAGTTTCGCCCGACGCACGGCGTCATAGGCGGCCAAACCGGGTTGCGTCGGGGCGAGTGACACAACTCCGTCGCCGTGTGAGCGAGCGCGACCTGCGAGAACGGGAACAGAGTGTCCGCAGTGAGCGGCGCGCCGTCCTTCAGCATGACGCCGAAGATGACCTTCTTCGGCATGAAGTCTGCGGGGAGGATCCTGCCCTTGGGGTGGTCGCGCACCTTGGTAGTGAACTCTGCCCGCGCATCGGAGTTGTAGGCGAGCGTCTGCGCTGACACCAGGGCTTGACTGAAAAGGTGGCTCAGCGGGGCAGATCCCCTGGCCCGCTTGACGTGGATCAGTTCGTTGTCCGGGCCGAGCAGGTCGCAGGCCTCGAAGCCGGTGTCCTGGTGGAGGCCGGCGCGGACGAGGTCGCGGTCAAGATTCAGGTAGCCAGCACGCACATCCTGGACGTGCTGGTTATACCGGCGCTCATCCTGCCTGGGATCCCAAGCCGGAAGGTCGAGTGACGGCACGGCCGATATCAGCATCTCGACATGCTGCCGGATGGAGTCGATGTACGCCGCGCCGATCTCGTACCACCTGCCGTCGGCGAGGAAAACCGGCGTGGTCCCCTCGACACGGTGGCCTGTAGCCAGTTCAGGGCGCGGGCGCTACCGAGTGGCTCGTCGCCGTCCGGGTCTGCGAAGAGCTGGATGCGGCCGGCACGCAATGCTGCTAGCCGATTCCCTCGCACTGGAGCCTGGTGCGCCTCAGGATGTCTGCCAGCTCGAGATTGTCGGCCTCGATGACCTCGACCTGACTCAAGGGACGCCGCAGATTGAGTCGGGGATGAACTCCCTTGCCGAGGAGGTTCTCCGCCTTTCGTCGAGCTGAGCTCGATGTCCCCGGTCATCGGGCAGCACTCCGATTCCCTCTGCATCAGGGCAGTGCGCACAAGCACATCACCTGCGGCTAGGCGCTTTCCGACCCCCGAGCGACGGTTCACCCTCACCTGCGACTGAGCGTTTCTGCATGCCGGTGGCAGCCGTGCTCCGGTCTCTAGGATGGGGGATGCCGTGATGATGAGAACAATCAGTGGGTCAGCCTAGCTTCGCAATCGCCGCGGTCGCTTTCGTCAGATCTGCCGAGCCGGCATCGATCGCCGCAACCGTGTCCTTCAGCAGCTTCGCGTTGTCCGTGTCTGCCGCGACCCGGCATTCGTCGGCGCCGGTCCTGAAGAGCGCCAGTGCATCCGAGAGCCACCTCTGGACGGTCGTGTCCGGCGCCGGCCCCCGTGCCTGCACGGCCTGCACTGCGGCGGCAACTGTGGCGCATGCGCGTCCGAGTGAGGGCAGGCCCGACAACACGGCCTTCGCTGTTCCGGCGAGGGCGGAAGCCAGCGTGTCCCACGCCCGCTTGCCGCCGTCGTCGTACCACTTGGCGAACGCCGCCGCGGCCGGTGTCGAGCTAGGCGCAGCTGGTGAAGTGCTAGACGTCGCTGTCGAAGACGGGGTCGTGCGGTGGGCGGCCGGAGTCGACGGCGCGCAGCCCGCGAGTGCTGCTGCGAGCGCAGTCAGTGCCAGCATTCTTCCCTTCACGCGCCACACCGTAGTCCTCCAATAGCCGGGTCGGCGAGCACCCGAAGCTGAGCAGGTCCGCGACCAGGTCGCCGCGCAAGATGCATCGGGTGGCGTCAGTGGCAGGGGCCGCCTCCCGGCGCCTGAAACCGAACCGACAACCGGTAACCACCGTCCCGGCAAAGGTCCCATGCCCAACGAAGGCGCTGGCCGCATCGTCGTCAATGACCTGCGGGCCTTGCGTGCATGGGAACCGAGGGCGGTGCGTCCCGGTCCAGACCTGCATCTAGTGGAATGGTCACTACAGGCGCTCCGCGGACTCGTCATCAATAAGGGAGTACTCCGCTAGCCAGTGCCCGGCCCGGCGCCTGGCCCTGGTGTCTCGGAATGCGTTCCCGGCTCCGTGAGTGCTGTGATGGGCTGAAGGCTGAGATCCACGCCCGCGGCGTGCGGCTTAGCAACACGATCATTGTCGGCCGCCTTTGGCAAGGCATGCTGCACCCTCAGCGCCTTTGGTCGATTCAGTGCATCCCAGTGATACGCGTGCTCTGCTGAGCTCGCGTGTTGGCGTCAGGAACGAAGGGTGCGCAGGCCGCCGCGGATTTCGCTGACCAGGATCTCGGGCTGTTCCAGGGCCGCGAAGTGCCCGCCCTTGTCGGCCTCGCCGTAGTGGATCAGATTGCTGTAGGTGTCTTCGATCCAGCTTCGTGGCAGGCGTGGGATGTCCCTCGGGAAGACGGTCACCGCGACCGGAAGGGTTAGCTTCGGGCCGGCGAAAGTGGCCGTTCTGTTCTCCCAGTAGATGCGGCCGGACGACGCCGCGCTGTTGGTGAACCAGTAGAG
>JASIBJ010000737.1 GCA_030045215.1 Streptosporangiaceae bacterium
AGGAACATCTTCATCTGCTCGGGTGAGGTGTTCTGGGCCTCGTCCAGGATGATGAATGAATCATTCAGCGTGTTGTGCGTGATCAGGAAATCCTCGGTCGTGTACAGGGAGTCGGCCGCCGCCACGGCAATGCAGACCGCCTCTGCCCTGCCTTCGGGCTCGATGTTCTCGATGAACCGCTGCGGGTGGCCGCCGCCCCCGTACTCGCGATAGCGATCCAGCTTGCCGGCGAGGCGGAAGGGCTGGAGGCCGGCCGGCAGCCGGATGTCCAGGATGTAGGCCTCGTCCCGCGGCTGAACGGCGCAGCCACGGGCGCGGCCTGGCCTGCGCCCGGCAGCTGGCCCGGCCCGCCAGTAGGCGATCCCGCCCATCGACCGGACCAGGAACAGCACGTCGTCGCGCAGGCGGGCAGAGACGGTCGCGTACTGAACCGGGCCCGTCCTGCCCGCCTGGACGACAGGGCCGCCACCGGTGTCCAGCAGGCCCTGCAGCACGCCGAGCCGCACCTCCACCGAGTTCTGCAGGTATACCTCGGGCACAAACGCAGTCGCCGGCCCCGACCCGTAGAGACCAAGCCGCCCGAGGGCCCCGGTCACGGGGTTCTCCATGGTCATTACCTGCCCCGGCGTCCTGACCTGACTCAGCACGTAGTCGGGATCACCGGTGTGGCGTATCTCCGTGCCCGGCAGCGGCCGGTCGAGCGCCTCCGTGAGCTCAGGGTCGCAGGTCGCGAACGACGGCGTCGTGCTGCCGGTCAGGCAGCCGTGACCGAGCAGCAGCCCGAGGGCGTACGGATCCACCGGCACTTCCCGGTCGGGGAAGCAGGCTGGCCCGCTCAGAAGGGGAAGCTCGTACCGTTGATGACGGGCCGCGCGCAGGCTCCCGAGCATCTCGCTGGTCAGCAGGACCTGGACCGGATTGCGGCGCCGGTCACTGCCGCGAGTCCGCACTGCCCACAGGTGGTTCGCGGTGCACAGCGTCGATGCGCCGTCCTGGGTGGTCACCCGGTAGATGTCCTGCTCGCCCTGCGGGAAGACGCCGATGACCAGCACGGGCTCGCCGCTGGATCCGGTAACGAAGTCACCGACGGCCAGGTCGCCGATCGGCCGGAACCCGTCGGGGGTCAGCACCGGCGTGTCCACGGGCTGCGCCCTTCCCCGCATATAGGCGAGGGGGGCGATCTCGATGGTGCCCGCCGCGGTCAGCCGGGGGATCGAGTCCGGGTCGATCATGTCGTGCAGCGCGTCGTAGAGCGGCCGCAGATACGGGTCGATCTTCTCGTACAGGGTGCCGGGCAGGAAGCCGAGCCGTTCACCCGCCTCGACCGCCGGGCGGGTGAGGATGATGCGGTTGACCTCCTTGGCCTGCAGCGCTTTCACGGCCTTGGCCATGGCCAGGTAGGTCTTGCCCGTCCCGGCCGGGCCGATGGCGAACACGACCGTGTGGGAGTCGATCGCGTCCACGTACCGCTTCTGGTTGAGCGTCTTCGGCCTGATGGTCCGGCCCCGGTTGGACAGGATATCCAGGTTGAGCACCTCGGCCGGGCGGGCCCCGGTCTTGCGCCGCAGCATGGAGATGCTGTGCTCGACCGAGTCGGGAGTCAGCTCGGCACCGCTGGCGACCAGCTCGGTCAGCTCCTCGAAGAGCCGGGCGGCGAGCGCGGTCTCGGCGACCGCCCCGCTGACGGTTATCTCGTTGCCCCGGACGTGGAAATCGGCGCTGACCGCATTCTCGATGACCCGCAGCAGCTCATCCCCGGATCCGAGCAGGCTGACCATCGAGTTGCCCTCGGGGATCACGATCCTGACTTGGGCAGTGCCGTCGCCGGGCCGGACGCCCTTGCGTGGCTCAGTCGAATTGTCTGTCAATGGCTCTTTCCTGCCGCGGAGGCCCGCCGGCCAGCGTGTTCACCATGATATCGGGCCCGGCTGACGGTCTGCATGGCCTGCCGGGCCGGGCTTACCGGCCTGCCTTGGCCGACGGTCCCGGTTGGCCGGCCTGGCCCGCGGCCTTTGCCAGCGCCTTCCAAGCTCAGCCCGGCGGCCAGGTCATCTGCCGGCCGCCCAGCACATGTGCGTGCACGTGCCCGACAGTCTGCCCGCCCTCGGGCCCGGTGTTGAAGACGATCCGGTGGCCGTCCGAGATGCCGAGCGTGTGCGCGACCTCCGTCGCGTGCGCGAGTACCTCCCGCAGCAGGTCTTCCTCCGGAGAGTCGACCAACTCGGCCAGGTTGGCGTGGTGTGCGCGCGGGACCACCAGGACATGGATCGGTGCTTGCGGGTTGATGTCAGCGAACGCGACCGTCCGCGGGGTCTGCGATACAACCGTCGCCGGCGCGTCGCCGGCGATTATTCCGCAGAATAGGCAGTCAGACACGGGGAAGATCTTAACGTGTGGCGGGTCAGGACGGCCGCCGACATATATGGTTGCACTACTGCGAACCCACGGTGCACCACCCCTCTGGTGCAACGGCCCCGCCAGTTCGTTGGCTTTTCCGTTCGCCCCAGGGTGCGTCAGCGGGTGCGCCGAAGGAATTCAGTTCCGTGGGGGGAAGTGCAACAACGTGAGCCTGGTCGACGTGTCAACGGCACATCTCGAAGACCCGTGATGACAGCGAGTGAACCTTCGGACGTGGCTGCGCGTCCAATTCACGTGACCGAAACCCTAGTGGCGGATGTCGCCCTGGGTTCAATTCCGGCCGACCTGGAAGCCGACCGGGCGGTGACGGAGCTGTACACCACGCACTACCGCTCGCTGGTGCGGCTCGCGGCGCTGCTAGTACGCGATACCGGAACCGCGGAGGAAGTGGTGCAGGACTCATTCGTTGCGATGCATGGCGGCTGGCGTCGCCTGCGGGACAGCGAGAAGGCCCTGTCCTACTTGCGGCAGTCGGTCGTGAATAGATCACGCTCCGTGCTGAGGCATCGTGTCGTCGTTGACCGGAATGCACCCAAGCCTGCGCCGGACATGCCGAGCGCAGAGCACGGAGCGATAGCCTTGCTTGAGCGATCCGCAGTCATCGCCGCGTTGCGCACGCTGCCCGCCCGGCAGCGGGAGGCGCTGGTGTTGCGGTTCTACGCGGACATGTCCGAGGCGCAGATCGCGGACGCGATGCAAATCAGCAAGGGCGCAGTGAAGAGTCACACGGCCAGGGCAATGGCGACCCTGAGAACTCTGCTGGAGCGTGACGCATGAGCCACGCCCGGCCAGACGACGAGGCGGTGCTCCGTAGCATCCTGCACGCGGCTGCTGACCAGGTCGAGCCGCGCGCCGATGGGTTTGAACGGATCCAGAACCGCCTCGCTCGTCCGCGTCCGGTGGCAGTGGCCTGGGCCATGATTACCTGGACCCAGCTATCCATGCGCCTATCGAGTGGCCTGCAGTACTTCGCCGAGCGGGCCGTGGCCGAGTACCGCATCGCCACCGAGCGGTTCATGCCAGCGGCCGCCGCCAGCCACAGCGACCGGCTGCACCTGCGGTGGCTGCGGCCGCTCGCCGCGATGGGCACCGCCGTCCTCATCATCGGGGCAGTCGTCTACATGGCACTCGGCGTATCGCAGGTCATCTCGCCGCTCAGCTCGGACACCGGCTCGGGGCATCCCGGCGGGCACAACCAGGGGGGCAACTCCGGAGTCGGGCCAGGGAGCGCCCAGAGCCAGTCAGGGTCCGCGCAGGGATCGGCATCCTCATCGCCTGGCTCGCGCAACAGCCCGAACTGCGGAACGCAGGGGGCCAAGCCGAACTCGTCTCCGTCGACCATCTTGCCGCCGCCGACCTCGACGCCGCCGAGCACTAGCCCGACGCCGACTCCGACCACGACGACCACGCCGACGCCGACGCCGACTCCGACTCCGACGCCCAGCTCGACGTCGACCCAGACGACGTCAGATGACCCGGGCACGGGCACAAGCAGCAGTCCGTCTACCAGCTCGGCCGGCAGCGCGGCGAGCCAGACGCGGGCAAGCGACGCCAGGACGGCCAGGACCGGCAGCCCGTCCTCCGCTAGCACGCTCTCGGTGGAGGAGCCGCACAGCGCATCGACCGCCGACCCGAGCGCCTCACCGTCCTGCTCGACGCAGAATGCGGGGAGGTCGGGCAAGCGGACAATTACTCCGGACGCGGCCGGGCCGGCGGCGGCGCCCGTCCTGACGGCAGATTCGGCCAAGGGCAAGCTCGGCTAGGCCGCGGTCAGCAGCGGCGGGATGCGGCAGAGCCAGCGCTAAACACGATCGGCAACCCGCCAGCAGCACGCGGAAGCGGACGCCGCCGGGCGAAGGTCACTACCAGCGCGCAGTCCGGCTGAGCAGGATCCCGGCTGCTACCACCCCGGCCGACGAAGCACGCAGGACGGTCGGGCCCAGCCGCGCGCCCACCGCTCCGGCCGCCGCCAGGTCATGCTGCTCGGTCGCCGAGATGCCCCCCTCAGGGCCGATGACAAGCACGATCTCGCCCGCGGCCGGCAGATCAAGATCGGCGAGTCGCGTCGGCGCGTCCGGCTCGAGGACGACCGCCAGCGCGGCGGAACGCATCCGCTGGGCCACGGCCGGCGTGCTGGCTTGAGCGGTCACTTCCGGCAGCCAGGCCCGCCTGGATTGCTTGGCCGCCTGCAGAGCGGCCGAGCGCCAGCGCCCAAGCGCCTTTTCTGCCCGATCCCCTCGCCACTGGGCCACGCACCGCTCGGCCGCCCATGGCACGACCACGTCCGCGCCGACCTCGGTCAGCAGTTCCACCGCCAGCTCGCCGCGATCGCCCTTAGGGATCGCCTGGACCACCGCGATGGACGGGTCCGGCCTCGGTTCGGATTGCCGGCTGAGCACCGTCAGCTCAAGCTCGCCGGGTCCGGCGGCGGTGACCACGCAGCGCGCCACCGTGCCTGCGCCATCGGTGAGGTAGGCGTGCTCACCGCGCGCGAGCCGACGCACGGTGGCGGCGTGGCGACCTTCCTGGCCGCGCAGGACTACCCGCTCACCCCGCAGGGCCTCGGCGTCGGCCATGAAGAACGGCGGTTTCAGCCCGGCCCCCGGACAGCGCGGCCGTCAGCGACCGTTGAAGGCATCACGCAAGCGGGAGAAGAACCCCTGCTGGCCCGGCGCAAACTTGCCCGGCGGTGACTCCTCGCCCCTCAGCTTCGCCAGCTGCCGGAGCAACTCTTCCTGCTCGGGCTCCAGCTTGATCGGCGTCTCGACCGTGACGTGAACGACCAGATCGCCGCGCCCCGAGCTGTTCAGCCGGGCCGTGCCCTGGCCGTAGAGCGAGATCGCCTGGCCCGACTGGGTGCCCGGCCTGATGTCCAGCTCGGCCGGCCCGTCCAGGGTCTCAACCTGGAGCGTTGCTCCAAGTGCGGCCGCCACCATCGGGATGGTCACCGTGCAGTGCAGGTCGTCGCCCTGCCGCTCAAATATCGCGTGCGCCCGCTGGACGATCTCCAGGAAGAGGTCGCCGGGCGGCCCGCCGCCAGGTCCGACCTCGCCCTCGCCGGCCAGCTGGATATGGGTGCCATCCTCGACGCCGGCCGGGATCCGCACCTTGATGGTGCGCCGTGTCCTGACCCGGCCGTCCGCATCACATTCGGGGCAAGGCTTGCGGATCACGGTCCCGAAGCCGCCGCAGCCCGGGCATGGCCGCGAGGTCATCATCTGCCCGATGAACGACCTGGTCACCTGGCTGATCTCGCCGCGCCCGTTGCATACATCGCAGGTAACGGGGTGCGTCCCCGGTGCGGTCCCCTCACCGGAGCACGTGGGACAGACCACGGCCGTGTCGACGACCAGGTCGCGGGTCGTACCGAAAGCGCACTCGGACAGGTCAAGGTCAACCCGGATCGTGGCGTTGCGGCCGCGCCGCGCCCGGCTGCGGGGACCGCGCTGGGCGGCTCCACCGCCGAAAAACGCGTCCATGAGGTCGCTGAACGGGAAGCCCGCCCCGAAGCCGCCAGCCCCCGGAGCACCGGCCCGGGCGAACGGATCGGCTCCCAGGTCATACATCTGGCGCTTCTCCGGGTCGGAGAGCACCTCGTAGGCCTGGGTTACTTCCTTGAAGCGCTCCTGCAATGCCGGATCGGGGTTGACGTCCGGGTGCAGTTCGCGCGCGAGCCGCCGGTAGGCCTTCTTGATCTCATCAGCGTCCGCATCACGGCGTACGCCGAGAATCCCGTAGTAGTCGTTTGCCACGGGCATCCCTAGGACTCCGCCAGGATCTGACCCACATAGCGTGCCACCGCGCGCACCGCTCCCATCGCCGTCGGGTAGTCCATCCTCGTAGGCCCGAGGACGCCGAGCCTCGCCAGTACCTGCTCGCCGGCCCCGTAGCCGGTCGTCACCATGGATGTGCTCCGCAACCCGTGCACTTCGTTCTCGGAGCCGATGCGCACGGTAACCGCGGCTTGATCACCCGATTCACCGAGCAGGCGCATCAGGACTACTTGTTCCTCCAACGCCTCCAGCACCTCGTGCAATCCCCGGGAGAAGTCTGCCGCAGTGAGATTTGCGGCACCTCCCACTACGACCCTTTCGTCGTGCCGTTCGACCAGCGTCTCAACGAGCACCGAGAACACGGCAGCCGCATTCGGCCGCTCGGCCGGACTCACCCGCTCCGGCAGGTCGGCCACCACCGAGGCCACGTCGGCCAGCTTGCGCCCGTCGAGGCAGGCATTCAGCACCGCCCGGAGCTGGGTGATCGCGTCGTCGCCGATCGGGCCCGGCAGCTCCACCGTCCGCTGCTCCACCCGACCGGTGTCGGTAATGAGCACTAGCAGCACGCGGCGATCGCCCAGCGGCACGATCTCGACATGCCGCACCGCCGACCGGGTGAGCGACGGGTACTGCACCACGGCCACTTGCCTGGTGAGCTGGGCCAGCAGCCGGACCGTGCGCATGACCACGTCGTCAAGGTCGTACGCGCCGGCCAGGAACGTCTCGATGGCCCGGCGCTCGGCCGGCGAGAACGGCTTCACCCCGGAGAGCCGGTCGACGAACAGGCGGTAGCCCAGGTCGGTGGGGACCCGCCCGGCGCTCGTGTGTGGCTGGACGATATAGCCCTGCTCCTCCAGCACCGCCATATCGTTGCGGATCGTTGCGGGAGATACGTCGAGATTATGACGATCTACGAGAGATTTGGAACCGACCGGTTCATTTGTCGAGACATAGTCCTCCACGATCGCGCGCAGGACTGCCAGCTTCCTGTCGTCAAGCACGCGGTCACCTCCCTGGCACTCCCCCACCCTGAGTGCCAAGTGTATGGCGGAAATCCGCCCCAGGCACAGACCGTGCCGATCCGCTGGTCAGTGACTTCTCCGCGGCTTGCGCCGACCGATGCCCGGCCGCCGGCTCAGCCAGTCAGGTCGCGGATGACGGCATCGGCCAGCAGGCGGCCGGACCTGGTCAGGGCCACGTGCCCGCGATCCAGGGCCGCGCCGTCGGCCAGGCCATCGGCCACGGCCTGGCAGGCCGCCGCTCGGCCGGCCGGCGTAAGCGCGCTCACCGGACAGCCCGAGGCGAGCCTGGTCGTGAGCATGATCCGCTCCGTGGCCCGCTCCGCGTCGGTCAGGACCTCCCTAGCCTGGGCCGGGCTGCAGCCGGCGTCGATCAGCCGCGCGTAGCTGGCCGGGTGCTTGACGTTCCACCAGCGAGTGCCGCCCACGTGGGAGTGCGCACCAGGGCCGACACCCCACCAGTCCCCGCCGGTCCAGTAAAGCAAGTTGTGCCGGCACATCGAGGCCTCGCTGGCGGCCCAGTTCGAGACCTCATACCAGCGCATCCCGGCCGCGCTGAGCATGTCGTCGGCGATGAGGTACCGGTCGGCCAGGACGTCGTCATCCGGGGCGGGCAGTTCGCCGCGGCGGATCCTGGCGGCCAGCCGGGTGCCGTCCTCGACGATCAGCGAGTACGCGGAGATGTGGTCAGGCCCCGCCTCGATGGCCCGTCGCAGCGACAACTCCCAGTCAGGGTCGCTCTCGCCGGGCGTGCCGTAAATCAGGTCGAGGCTGACCTGCCCGAATCCGGCCTTCCTGGCCCAGCCAACGCACTGCTCGGGCCGACCGGGCTGGTGCACCCGGTCCAGCACCGTGAGCACGTGCGGGACCGCGCTCTGCATGCCGAGCGAGATCCGGGTAAACCCAGCCTGCCGCAACTGCGCGAGCACCGACTGGTCGACCGTCTCGGGATTGGCCTCGGCCGTGACCTCGGCGCCGGCGGCCAGACCGAGCTCGCCGTCGATTGCGCTCAGGATCGCGGCGAGGTCGGCCGGAGGCAGCAGCGTGGGAGTGCCGCCGCCGAAGAACACCGTTCGCACGGGGCCGCCCCGGCCGGCCAGCGCCCGCCCGGCCAGCCGGATTTCCTCGATGGCCAGCGCCGGGTACGCCTGCCGGGATGCCCCAGAGCCGAGCTCCGCCGCCGTGTAGGTATTGAAGTCGCAATAGCCGCACCTGGTCAGGCAGAACGGCACGTGCACGTAGATGCCAAGCGGGGCCGTTCCGAGGCGCTCGGCCGCGGATTCCGGCAGCGCGCCATCGGCGGGTGCCGGCTCGCCGCCGAGCGGCAGTCCCGGCACGATCAGCTCACCTCCAGCCGGGCTGTCACGCCCTGCTCAGCACGGCGGCGCCGATCTTGTCCCACTTGTCGCCTCGACCCTCCACCTCGAGCAGCCTGCGCATGATCTCGCGGTCGCCGTAGTAGGCGAGCATTGACTCGGCGACGGTCACCGCGCGCTCCGGCCGGCTCAGCACGCTCAGGTCACTTCCGGCGGACACCGTGCCCTCCGTCAGCACGCGAAGGTAGGCTCCCGGTCGGCCGGCAGCGGCGAACCGCCTGACCCAGTGCGGCTCGTCCATCCACGACTGGAACGTGACGCACGGGATCCGCGGTGCCGTGATCTGGACGACCGCGCTGCCCATTCGCCATGTCTCGCCGATGAGCGCGGCGCTGATGTCGATGCCCGAGGTGGTGATGTTCTCGCCGAAGAGCCCGTTGCGGAGCTCGCGGCCGAGCCGCTCAGTCCACCAGTCCAGGTCCTCCCTGGCGTAGGCGTAGACGGCCTGGTCGAAGCCGCCGTGGTTCTCCTTGTCGCCGTGCTCGTCCTCTTCCAGGCCGAGCGTGCGGACGCGCACCTGGCCGGCCGCCGACTGCTTGTTGATCCCGGTCCTGGCGGGCTTGCCGCCGACCATCAGATCCGACTCCCGGCCGCGATTCACGGAGCTGACCCGCGCGTTGACCATGACCTGCACGGTATCCGACGCTGGCGATGCTGGTCGAAAGCTCAGGAGGCGGGCCGGGGAGATCACGGCCTCGCCGCGCGGCGAAATGCCACCATTGGCGGTGATCGTGACACCTGAGTCCGATGGGCAATACTTTGGCCCACTACCGCACGGAGCCAGGGGGACGACATGAGCTCAGGTGGGTCGGGCGATGACGCCGGGCAAGGGCCGCCGTGTCCCGCCACCCTGCCCCCGGCGGCTAGCCACCTGCAAGGCCATCCCCGGTCGGGCGCGGGCGGGCTAGCGCTTCTTGTCCGGCGCCTGCTCGGTCGACAGTGCGGCGACGAACGCTTCCTGCGGAACTTCGACGCGCCCGATGACCTTCATCCGGCGCTTGCCTTCCTTCTGCTTCTCCAGCAGCTTCCGCTTTCTGGTGATGTCACCGCCATAGCACTTGGCCAGGACATCCTTGCGCAATGCGCGGATGTTCTCCCTGGCGATGATGCGCGACCCGATCGTCGCCTGGATCGGCACCTCGAACTGCTGGCGCGGGATCAGTTCCTTGAGCTTGGCCGTCATGCTCAGGCCGTAATCCCGTGACTTGTCGGCGTGCACGATCTGGCTGAACGCGTCGACCGGTACGCCCTGCAGCAGAATATCCACCTTGACCAGGTCGGCCTCCTGCTCGCCCGCGGGCTCGTAATCGAGCGAGGCGTACCCGCGGGTGCGCGACTTGAGCTGGTCGAAAAAGTCGAAGATGATCTCGGCGAGCGGCATCGTGTAGCGGATCTCGACGCGGTCGGAGGACAGGTAGTCCATGCCCAGCAGGATGCCGCGGCGGCTCTGGCACAGCTCCATGATCGCGCCCACGTAGTCGGCCGGCGCGAGCACGGTCGCCCTGACGACGGGCTCGAAGATACGCGCGACCTTCCCGTCTGGAAACTCGCTGGGGTTGGTAACGATGACTTCGGCCCCCGACTCGGGTTCCACCCGGTAAACGACGTTCGGGGCGGTGGAGATCAGCACGAGGCCGAACTCGCGCTCCAGCCGCTCCCTGACGATCTCCATGTGCAGCAGCCCGAGAAACCCGCAACGGAACCCGAAGCCCAGCGCCGTCGAAGTCTCCGGCTCGTAGACCAGTGAGGCGTCGTTCAGCCGGAGCTTGTCGAGCGCGTCCCGCAGTTCCGGGTAGTCGTCGCCGTCGACCGGGTACAGGCCGGAGAACACCATCGGCTTGGGGTCGCGGTATCCGGCCAGCGCCTGCTTCGCAGGACGGCTCACGCTGGTGAGCGTGTCCCCGACCCGGGCGTGCCTGACGTCCTTGACGCCGGTGATCAGGTATCCCACCTCGCCGGCCGCCAGGCCTTCCGACGGGACCGGCTCCGGGGAGATCACGCCGATCTCCAGCGTCTCGTGCACAGCCTTGGTGGACATCATCAGCGTCCGCTCGCGCTTGCCCAGCCGGCCATCGACCATCCGGACGTAGGTGACCACTCCGCGGTAGGTGTCGTAGACGGAGTCGAAGATGAGCGCCCTGGCCGGTGCCTCCAGGTCTCCGTTTGGCGCGGGTACCTGCTCGACGACCGCGTTCAGCAGGTCGGGCACGCCCTCTCCGGTCTTGGCCGAGACCCTCAGCACCTCGGACGGGTCGCAGCCGATGATGCTGGCCAGCTCAGCGGCATACTTCTCCGGCTGGGCCGCGGGCAGGTCGATCTTGTTCAGCACCGGGATCAGCTGCAGGTCGGCATCCAGCGCGAGGTACAGGTTCGCCAGCGTCTGCGCCTCGATCCCCTGGGCCGCGTCCACCAGCAAGATCGCGCCCTCGCAGGCGGCCAGCGACCTGGACACCTCGTAAGTGAAGTCCACGTGACCTGGGGTGTCGATCAGGTTGAGCACGTAGTGGGTGCCGTCAGGGCCGCGCCAGGGCAGCCTGACCGCCTGGCTCTTGATCGTGATGCCCCGCTCGCGCTCGATGTCCATCCGGTCCAGGTACTGGGCCCGCATCTGCCGGGCGTCGACGACGCCGGTGAGCTGCAGCATCCGGTCGGCCAGCGTCGACTTGCCATGGTCGATATGCGCAATGATGCAGAAATTCCGGATTATCGGCTGCGGCGTGTGGGCAGGCTCGGGCATGGACAGCTGACGTGTCGACTGCTCGGGCGTCGGTTGCACAGGTATCCCGCCAGGGGTAGCTCGTGGGCCGGGCCAGGACGGCGGATCCGCGCTTCCCGCTGCTCCGGCCGGGGCCAGCCCAGCGGATCTGCGCTTGCCGCCGCTGCGGCCTGGGCCTGCCCGGCGGCCCGCTCGCGCGGCCCGCCGCAGCCTGACCGCGCGGCCCGGTAGATCTTTATCGCGTCTATCGTTGCATGCCGGACCTGATGCCCTGGCCACGAGCGGCAGCAGCGCGGCGGGTTCATCGGTGCGGCCGCCCCGCCGCGCCACGGCCCACGGTCGGGTTGCCTTCTCGGGCACAACGGGCCGGCGCAGGCCCGGCGGGACCTGAGTTTGGGCCGGCCGGTCGATCTCGGCTATTCTTACCTGCTGGCTGCCTGCATGCCCGCGACCCTTCCGCTGTGTTTGCTGCACGGGGCGCGACCCGCAACGGCTCACCGAGGCTCGTGCCGGGCACCATCGACCACCTGGACAAGAAACCCTGACGAGGCATTCGCGTGGCAAACATCAAGTCGCAGATCAAGCGCAACAAGCAAAATGAAAAGGCCCGGATGCGCAACAAGGCCGTGAAGTCCGAGCTGAAGACGTCGGTCCGTAAGTTCCGCGAGGCCGCGGACTCAGGAGATGCCGAGGCGGCAACGCTCGCGATGCGCGCCGCGTCCGTCAAGCTGGACAAGGCCGTCAGCAAGGGTGTCATTCACAAGAACCAGGCTGCCAACCGCAAGTCGGCCATCGCCAGGCGGGCAGAGCAGCTCAAGCAGGCCTAGGCTCGCGCGAGCGACCACGCTGGGCTCGCCGCGGCCGGACCGGCCGTCGGCCCGTCCTGCGCAGCTCGCGTCACCTGGGCAAACCCCGCGGCATCCGGCGCCGCGGCCAGGGAGCAGCTCATGTCCAGGCTGGCAGCGAGCAATGTCAGCTTCTCCTTCGGGAACCAGGTCGTCCTTGATGGCGTCAGCCTGACGCTCGGGCCCGGTGACCGGATCGGCATTGTCGCCCCGAACGGGGTCGGCAAATCCACTTTGCTGCGGGTCCTTTCCGGTGAGCTCGACCCGGATCGCGGGTCGGTCATCAGGTCGCCTGCCACGACGACCGTGCTGCGGCTGTCCCAGGAGCCCGATATCCGCCCCGGCGAAACGCTCGCGGATCAACTTGCCCGGCGCACCCAGGTCGCTGCGGCTCAGGCCGCCCTCGACGCCGCCGCGGACGCGCTCGCCCGCGGTGACCACGGCGCCGATGACGCCTACGATGACGCGCTGCAGCGCTGGCTGGGGCTTGGCGGTGCCGACCTGCCCGAGCGGATGGCCGCGATCACGGCCGAGCTCGGGCTGGACCGGGCGCTGCTCGACCGCGACGCCGACCAGGTGTCAGGTGGCCAGCAGGCCCGGCTCGGCCTGGCTGCGGTCCTGCTCGCCCAGCCCGACATCTTGCTGCTCGATGAGCCGACCAACGACCTGGACGACGCCGGCCTGGCGCTGCTTGAGCGGCACCTGCTGCGGCTGCGGGCCGGGCTGGCCCTGGTCAGCCACGACCGGGCCCTGCTGAGCGCCGTCACCAGCCAAATTCTGGAACTGGACGAGTTCAGCCGGCACGCCAGCCTGTTTGCGGGCGGCTGGGACGCTTACATCGCCGAGCGGGAGCTGGCCAGGCGGCGGGCGGTCGATGCCTATACGGCTTACGAGAGTCAGCGGGACAAGCTCACCGAGACGGCCAGGATGCAGCGCCAGTGGTCGCGGTCGGGCGCGCAGCGCGCCGCTAACCCGCGCCGGCAGGCCGACCCCGACAAGAACATCAAGGCCCTCCACATCGCCGGCGCGGAGAAGACCGGCGGTAAGGCGGCCAAGGCAGACCGGGCCCTGGCCCGGCTGGAAGCAGACGCGCCCGAGGAGGTCCGGGAGCCATGGCATCTGCAACTCCAGATCGCCCAGGCCGATCGCGCTGGCGCCGTGGCCATCAGCCTGACCGGAGCCGTGGTGAGCCGCGGCGAGGTCACGCTCGGCCCGCTCAACCTCACGATCGGCCCGGCCGACCGGGTCAGGATCACCGGCCCCAACGGCTCGGGGAAGACGACGCTGATCGACGCGCTGCTTGGCCGGGCCGAGCTGCAGGCAGGCCGGCGCTACGCCGGCCCGAGTGTGGTGATCGGAGAGCTTGATCAGGCCCGGCGCGACTTCGCCACACAGGCACCCGTGGCCTCGGTCATCCAGGCGGCCTCCGGCCTGAGCCCTGAGGCGGCCAGGACGCTGCTGGCGAAGTTCCGGCTGCGCGGGGACGCCGCGCTGAGACCAGCCGCCGGGCTGTCGCCGGGTGAACGGACCAGGGCCGGGCTGGCCCTGCTGCAGGCGCGCGGGGTGAACTTCCTCGTCTTGGACGAGCCGACCAACCACCTCGACATCGAGGCGATCGAGCAACTCGAGCAGGCACTGGCGGCCTACTCGGCCGCGCTGGTGCTGGTCACCCACGACCGGCAACTCGCGAGCGCGGTAGACGTCACCGACACCATCGACGTGACGCGGCTGGCTGGCGCAGGCTAGCCTGCCGAGTCCTGCCCTCGGCAGGCAACAATGGTCGTGATGGCGCGCTCCAGCGCGTACCCGGCGCTTGCGGCCTCCCCTTTGACCTGCGCGTCCGCTTCCGCGGCCGCAGCGTGAGCGGCAGCCAGGCCCGCGGCGCTCCAGCCGCGCAGCTGCTGCCGGGCCTTGTCAACCTTCCATGGCGGCATGCCCAGGTCAGCGGCCAGCGCGTTCGAGCTCAGGCCGCGGCCGGCCGACCCGACGAGCCCCAGCGTGCGCAGGCCGGACGCGAGCGCGCTGCTGATGAGGACCGGCGACGTGCCGGTCGCCAGCGCCCAGCGCAGCTGCTCGAGAGCGGCCGTCAGGCTGCCCTCGCAGGCCCGGTCCGCGACCGAGAACCCGGTTGCCTCGGCCCGGCCACGGTAATAGCGCGCCACCGTCTCGTGGCCGATGACACCTGTGGTATCCGCGGCCAGCTGGCTGCAGGCGGCCGCCAGGTCGCGCAAATCGGTGCCGACCGCATCGAGCAGCGTCCGGAGGCCGCCGTCGTCGGCCCTGCGCCCGGCCCGGCTGAACTCGCCGCGCAGGAAGTCCATCCTGTCGCTGAACCGCTTGATGACCGGGCAATCTACCCGCCGTGCGCCGGCGCTGACCAGGCTGGCAAGCAGCGACTTGTTTTTTGCGCCACCGGAGTGGGTGACGACGAGCGTCACGTCGGGTGGCGGTGAGGCGACCAGCCGGATCAGCTCGGCGGTGACCTCCTTCCCCGCGTCCTGAGCCGACCGGACCACGACCACGCATCCGCCGCCGAACAGTGAGGGGGCTGTCAGCGTGGTGAGCTCGCCCGGGCTCAGCGTGACGGCGGCCACGTCATGCAGGTCCGGCATGCCGCCGGGAGCGGCGACCCCGTCAGCTACGGGCCGGCCCGCCGGGCCCGCACCCGCGGCGGCGAGCGCTGCGCTGACCGCGCGCTCGACCAGCAGCTCCTCCTCGCCCACGATCAGGACGGCCGTCTCCGGCACCAGCCAGGCCGATGCTGGGCCTGACCCCGCGCGGGCCGAGCCGGAATTCATGGTGGCAGGATGCCATGAACCTGGAGGCAACAGAAAACCGGGCGTGGTGAGCGCGCGGGCTTCATTCCGGAACGGGCTCGGCGCCGCGGCCGATGCGGTTCCGCAGGCTCCAGCGTGTTATCGCCACGGCACTCGATCTTGACCTGAGGCGAGCACGCCACGGCTATCCGGCGGAGCCAGCATGCGCGACTTGGCAGGGAGCATCCGCCGTGCTCGTCACGACGCTGCTAAATTGCCCCGTAGACTAAGTTCAGTAAAAGGAACACGTCGGATAAATCCTCTAAATCCGACAGGATTGCCCAGCTGTTTGCTGGAGCGCCAGGTAACGGACCGTCGATCACCTCGCTGCGGGGTGTGAGGTGAAGCAGATGCGGCTGAGTCTCCCGAAGGGGCGGCACGGCCCGGACGCGGCGGCAGCCAGGGGCAGCCGGTCCGCGGTTAAGCGAGTGGCATGCGCCGTCATCGCCTGCGGAGCGGCGGTGCCACTGGCCATCGCCGTGCATTCCGACGTGCAGCAGACTCAGCAGTACACAAGCCCGGCCTGGAGCGCCGAGTTCACCCAGGCGTACCAGAGGGAAGAGTGCCTGTATCGCGCCATCCGCTCCGCGGTTCCCAACGGCGCGACTGTCTATGTCACTAGCACGTCGCCTGCCCATACCCAGCTGCTGGCCGAGCTGTCAACGCTATGGGCCGTCCCGCAGGAGGACATCGCCCGGGCTGACTGGGCCCTGAGCATCTCGCACGGGACTCCGGGCGGTTACCTGCACCACAAATACCGGCGTTTCATGACCTACCGCTACTGCCCGGGAGGCACGCTGCTCAGCGTGAAGAACCTGGCGAAGGCCCGGCAGGCCCGGCAGGCCCGGCACCGCGCAGATCCGGCCGGAAGGCCCCACGGTCCCAAGCCGCCTCGGGTGAGGCATCGATGAAGGCAGCGGAAGTCCTCATCGTCGGCCTCGGTGTTCCCGGTCTGCTGCCCGCCCTGGTGGCCGCCCGCCGGTCGCCAGCGCTGATCTTCCTGGCCCCTCTCATCGGCGCGGCCATGGCGGCCGTGGCGGCCGAAATCGAA
>JASIBJ010000738.1 GCA_030045215.1 Streptosporangiaceae bacterium
CCTGTGCCGCCGCGCGGTCGTTATCCCCGGTCAGCAGCGCCGGCCGCAGGCCGAGGTCGCGTAGGTCCGCGACAGCCTGGGCGGCAAGGGGTTTGAGCCCGTCGGCCAGCACCACGGCGGCCCGCGCCTGTCCGTCCCAGGCGACCAGGACGGCGGTCCGGCCGGCGCCCTCTGCCGCGCTCACGCCCTCGCGCAAGCCCTCAGGGATCGCGACTGATCGGTCCGTCAGCAGCCGGAGGCTGCCGACGGTGATCACCCGGTCGCCGATTGTGCCTTGAACGCCGGCTCCGGGCAGTGCAGCAAAGCACGTCACCATGGGCAGCGTGCCGAGACGAGCAGCAGCTTCCTTCGCGACTGCCTGGCCGATGGGATGCTCAGAAGCATCTTCCACGGCTCCGGCTAGCAAGAGCGCCTCGGCGTCCGACGTACCCGGCGTCGTGATGATGTCGTGCACGCTCATCCTGCCGGTAGTCAGCGTGCCGGTCTTGTCCATGACAACAACGCGGATGTGACCGGCGGTTTCCAGCGCCTGCGCGTTCTTCACCAGGATTCCCAGCTCCGCCCCGCGACCACTGGCAGCCAGCATCGCAGCAGGTGTAGCCAATCCGAGCGCACACGGACACGCCACGATCAGTACCGCCGAGGCCGCACTCCAGGCAGCGGCGCCGGGCAGGCCGGCCCCGAGCCAAAATCCCAGCGTGGCTACCGCCAGGGCGATGACGCACGGCACAAACACGGCGGCGATCCGGTCGGCCAGTCGCTGCGCGCTCGACTTGGTCCCCTGAGCCTGACTCACCAGCTTGCTGATCTGGGCGAGCAGCGTGTCAGAACCGACCCTCGTGGCCTGCACTACCAGCCGCCCGCTCATGTTGACCGTTGCACCAGTCACCGTCTCGCCCGGACCCACCTCCGCCGGGATCGACTCTCCGGTCACAAGCGAGGCATCGACGGCCGAAGTGCCCTGTGTCACTATCCCGTCCGTGGCGACCTTCTCGCCCGGGCGGACCACGAACAAGTCACCGACGGCAAGCTCATCCACGGGCACGCGTTGCTCGGCACCGTTGCGCAGTACCGCCACCGTCTTCGCACCGAGCGCCGCCAGCGATGCCAGCGCCGAAGCCGAGCGGTGCCTGGCGCGCGCCTCGAGGTATCTCCCGGCCAGCACGGCAGTCGTGACGCCAGCCGCGGCCTCGAAATACAGGGTGCGAGAGCTGGCGGCCGCGAAGGTGAAGGCAAACGACATTTTCATGCCCGTCATGCCCGCGCCTCCGACCAGCAGCGCGTACACCGACCAGCCGAACGAGGTCGCCACGCCGATGCTGACCAGCGTGTCCATCGTCGCGGCCCCATGGGTGAGGCCCGCCCACGCGGCGCGGTGCACCGGCCAGGCGCCCCACGTCGCGACCGGTGTGGCGAGCGCCAGGCTCACCCACTGCCAGCCGGCAAATTGCGCCGCGGGCGTCATCGCCAGCACGATGACCGCAGTTGCCAGCGGAATGCAGACCGCCAGGCGCCGACCCAGCGCCCTCGTCGCCTGGTCTGAATGTGCCGTGTAATCCGCAGTCGAAGTCGCCGGCAGCGCTGCGGTGTAACCCGCCGACTGCACCGCGCTGATCAGCTCACTGGCATCACGGCCCCCGAGGTCAGTGACGTACGCTCTGCCGGTCGCGTAGTTAACGGTGGCGGCCACTCCGTCCAGCCCGTTCAGCCTCCGCTCGATCCGCGCCGCGCACGACCCGCATGTCATCCCGCCGATAACCAGCTCGATGCCGAATCGCCCGTCGGGCGGAGCGTAGGTACCGCTCACCGGCCGTTGGCCCCGTGCGGTGCGGCTGGCGAGTGCCCATCACTGGAGGACTGGCCCATGTTCATGCCGCCGCTCGTCGAGCCCGTACCCGGATAACTGACTTGCGAACGGCTGGTACCCACGGGACCCAGATGAGATCCGACCGCTACCGCACAAACAAAGATCACGGCCAGCAGGATCATGAACCCTGCAAGCTTCGCCTCACGACCCACCGGCTCACCTCGCCGACTGCCGACCATACTGCAGCCATGACGGAATGTTACCGGCCACTCCAGCCGTGCCCCCATGCGCTGGTCGGAACATGATCCGAATGTAATCCGGGCACGTGAGGGCTAGCTCGTCGACCCGCCCGACCGGAGAATGATCACCTCTCGACGGCCGCGCCTGACCGGTCGGAAGGTACCATTCACAACCGTGGAAACCCGTTCCCTCAAAGTGACCGGAATGACCTGCGACCACTGTGCCGGCGCCGTCCGCGCCGAGATCAGCAAGCTGGCCGGCATCGCGCAGGTGGATGTCGACGTCGCGACGGGTGCTGTTCTTGTCGCCGGCGACCCGCTGCCGGATAACACCGCGCTGCGCGCCGCTGTCGAAGAAGCCGGATACCACCTGGCCGACAGGTCCTGAGGGGCCACTACCGGGCGGACATAGCTGACGCGGTTCGTGTGCAGGGCCGGTTTCTGGCCCGGTCACGACCGGCACGCGCCTCCGGCCGCGCCCGAGGCTCAGTCGGAGGATCCGTACTCGATCGGGACGTTAACCACCTGCACCCGCGTCCATCCCTGGCCGCCGGTCGCGAGCTGCCAGACCGTCAACCTGCTGCCGTGGACGGCGAGGGCATCGGCCGGGCCAGCGGTGCCCAGCGCTACTGTGGCCGTGCCTGGCGGGAGGGCTGGCAGGTATTGCCAGGACCTGGCGGAACGGGTGATCACTGCAGCGGTTCCGCCGGTGATGGCCGCGACGGATCCGGCCGGGCCGAACGATGCGGACGTGAGCGCCGCGCCGCGAACTCCGAGCGCGGGCGAGATGGTCCACTGGCCGGCGGCCGGACCTGACCAGGCGGCGAACAGGCTTGCGTCGTGCCCGTTGCCTGCTTGGAGGAGCGCGACCGTCTCGTTACCCGCAGTGAGGAGGCGGAGGACTGTGACGTCCTGGCCGGCCAGGCTGGGCGGCACAGCCGGCCCGGCAGCCTGCCAGCTCCCGCCCTGGTCGGCGAAGATGCCCGCGATTCCCGGATGAGAGCACTCGCCGGCCAGGAGCGGTACCCCGGACGGCAGGTAGCCTGCGGCAGAGAGGGCGTGGAGTCCGCACTGCCGCCCGGCCGGCGTGGCGGCGAGAGTTCGCACGGTGGCGAGCGTTATCCACTTCGCGGCAGCGGGACTGGTCTGCTCGGCGGTGCTACCGGAGGTGAGGGCGAGCAGCTGGCCGCTGCTACCCGGCTCAACCGCCAGGGCGGCGGGCGTGCTGGCGAGCGCCGCGTCCAGCGGGCTCAGCGCAGACCATGCGTGCCCGCCGTCACTGGTCTGGATGAGCGGGGTGAAGGTGAGCAGCTGGCTCGGCCGGAACGCGCCAATCGCTGTCGGGCCCGAGCCCACTGCGAGCACCAGGCCGCCGTTATCAGCGGTGCCGGGCGGGGTTACCAGCTTCCAGGTGCTGGTCCCGGCGGGACGGACGAACAGCTGCCAGAAATTGTTGTACTGGGCGGCAGACCCGCCCATGACCAGCGTGGCCCAGGTGCCCGCGGCGCTGCCGAGAGATGTCTGCATCGAGATCGCGGGAACGACGCGGCTGGAGTAACCCTGCTGCTGTCGCGCGACGCTACCGCAGCCGCCTGCCAGAACGGCCGCCCCCACCGCTGCGCAGGTCACGCCGACCGCCACCGGCCTGGTCATGACGAACTCAGCAGCTGCTGCGCGGTGTCACGGAGCTCGGCCGCGAACGACGACACCGTGGCCGCTGTTCCTGGACCGGGATCGAAGCCCATCTCATAGCGGACGTCGCCGTTCTGGTCGATGGCGAAGGTGGCCTCCGTATGCCCGACCATGGCCCCGGCGGGCTCGACGTCCGCCACGATGCCGTAGTCGCGCCACACCCGCTGCAGCGCGCTCAGGCTACCGGTGAGGTAGAGCCAGTTCCGCACGCCCGTCAGGCCTTCCTGCTGGTCGAACGCCTGGGTATAGCCAAGCTGATAATCCACGGGGTTGGCGACGATCGCCACCAGCTCCACCCGCTGCGTGTCTGCCTTCAGCAGCTGACCCGCTTGCTTGAACTCCTGCGCTATCAGCGGGCAGTCGCTGGTGCACACCGGGTCCAGGAACGTGAGCAGCACCACCTTGCCGTGGAGGCTGGCCAGCGAGACCTGGCGGCCATGCTGGTCGGTGAGTTGGAAGGCAGGGGCGGCGAAGTCCAGCGGCGCGTTCGACCCGTCGACAGACTGGGCCAGGATCGTGTCGGCGACGGGGCTGGCCTGGGCCGCGGCCATCGGCACCGCACCGAGGATGATCACGCCGATCGCGCCCACGGCCGCAACCGAGTCGAGACGGGCCGAGGCCAGCGCGCCAGGAGCCAGCGCGGCGCGCAGCCGGCTGCGCCAGCCGGCCAGACCGGCCGGAGCCGTCGCCGCCGCTGCGGCTGGCTCCGCGGCTGGCTCTGGCGCTGCAACCAGCGCGAGGTAACCGGCAGTCGCGAAGAGGATGAACGGGATCATGCTGTTGGGGTCGGTACCCAGCCCGCCGAAGAATCCGAAATCCTCGATCAGCACCCAGTCCGCGAGGGACAGCACCACGAACGCGATGAGAACCGGCCGGATCAGCCGTGGCCGGCCGCTGAGGAATGTCACTCCGACTATCGCCAGCGCGATCACAGCGAACAGGTTCACCGCGAAGCCATGGGCTTCGTCGAACCCGGTGAACGCGGCAATCCATGATGACAGCAGGTGAGGCTGCGGAGTCGGCGCCATAGAGGCAGTCATGGACGCGAGCGTGCCGGGCTTCCCGTGAGCCGTACCCTGCCAGAATCCACGCCCCGGCCAGGCCTGCAGAACCGCCATCCCAATGAGGAATACGCCCACTCCCGGCAGCAGAAGGCGGCTTGGCAACCGGGAGCGCCAGGCCGACTCGGGCAGCGCGATCAGCGCCCCGGCGACGGCGTAGAGCAGCGCCGCCCCCGGCGCGCCGAACAGCCAGGTCAGGCCGGGCGCGAAGATCCCGCCGAACGACTCGCCGAACACCCACACCACCAGGCCCCAGCCGACGGTAACCAGCCCCGCCAGCCGCGAGAGTGGTCCGCGCGGCGCGGTGAGCAGCCAGATCCCGATCCCGATCTGAATCCACACAGCCGCGGCGCCGGCCTGCATCGGGTGATACGACCAGGAAGTGCCGGCCCAGTTCACCAGCTCTTGCACCCAGTGCGGCGACGTTGCCGCGACCGGCTCGATCACCTGGGACGGCAGCCCGACCGCCATCTTCGGCTGAGCCTGCAAGATGCCATCGAAAATCCAGATGATGCCGAATCCCACTCGCAGCACCTGGCGCCACGAGGGCTCGGCGAGCACCGGGGCGGGGGCCGGGTCCGGCACTGTCTTCGCGGAGCGCCAAGCGGCCGGAAGAAACTCGCGCAGGCTCAGCCATGCCAGCCCGAGGACCACGAAGATCAGCAGCGCGATCAGGCCCTGGTGCAGCAGCGCGCTGCGGAACGCGGCGACCACGGTCGGGTCGCTGACGTTGATGCCGGAGTTCATTCCAGGCACGAGACCGTCTCCTCATCTGACTGCGTCGGCGATGGCCCGGACGAGCCGCCCGGACTTCCGGCTGGCTGCAGGCGAGCACGGCCTGCGGCGCTGCCTCGCCGAACCGGCGCAGCCGCACGCTGTTGGCGACCCCCAGCGCGGACGATGCTGCCATCGCCGCCCCGGCTATCAGCGGGTTCGGAAGCCCGACCGCGGCCAGGGTTTATGGCCGCGACGTCGTGGCCGAACGCCCAGGCCAGGTTACGCCGGATGACTCTGCGAGCGTCCCTGGCCAGGCTGACGGGCTCCGGCACGACGCGAAGATCGCCAGGCACCGGGGCGACGGCCGATGCGGCGACGCCCTGAATCTCACCGAGATTGCTCTGGACGCGGGCAGCGCGGGCCGCGCATGTCAGGCCGCGGATCGAGAGCTGGAACTCTCTCAACCCCGCGGAATACACTCCGTCACCGACCGCAGCGCAGGACAAGCAGCATGCCTTCAATCACACGGCTCGATTGGGAGCCGTTCCGGGGAGCCCGCCACCGAGCAGGCCGACGCCAGCAGACGGCGTTAGCTACCTAACGCGGGACAATCTACACCGTCTCGCGCGCGCGTTCGCCGCGGCGGCAGGCGGCCAGCCCGCGCGACCGGCCGCCCGAGCTCACCAGCGAGCGCTCCACGGGCCTGGCTCGCTGACCAAATACACTCAGATTGAGGCGGTCTTCTGGCAAGGATGACTATTCTTCATTGGCGAAGATTTGTATTTCTTCATTTTTACAGAACAGTGGATGAACTTCGGTGCGATTTTGCTGGCTTTCGGTGCGGTCGGCCGGGCACCCTCGGAGTATTGGCCAGGGGACGACAGGCTGGAGGGTCCTGATCATGAACGATCGTCGCCTCGAGGGCACGCTGAGCAGCACCAACCAAAACGGACATAGCGGAAACGGCACCGCCCGCGCTAACGGCCACCCGGTCGGCGGCACGCTCGAGAGCCAGGCCGCGACGCTCGACCGCGCTTGGGCGACGGACCCGCGCTGGGCCGGCATCGAGCGCACGTACAGCGCAGCTGACGTGGTCAAGCTACGCGGCTCGGTCCAGGAGGAGCACACGCTGGCACGGCTCGGTGCCGAGCGGCTCTGGTCGATGCTGCAGCAGCCCGGCTACGTGAACGCGCTCGGCGCACTGACCGGCAACCAGGCCGTGCAGCAGGTCAAGGCGGGCCTGCGGGCCATCTACCTCTCCGGCTGGCAGGTCGCCGCCGACGCGAACCTCGCCGCCCAGACCTACCCGGACCAGAGCCTGTACCCGGCGAACTCGGTGCCCCAGGTCGTGCGGCGCATCAACAATGCGCTGCTGCGCGCCGACGAGATCACCTGGGCCGAGTCCCAGAACCAGGGCGCACCGTACTGGCTGGCACCGATCGTCGCGGACGCCGAGGCCGGTTTCGGCGGGGTCCTGAATGCTTTCGAGCTGATGAAGGCGATGATCGCCGCCGGCGCCGCCGGAGTCCACTGGGAAGACCAGCTGGCGTCCGAGAAGAAGTGCGGTCACCTCGGCGGCAAGGTGCTGATCCCGACGGGCCAGCACATCAAGACGCTCAGCGCCGCCCGCCTGGCGGCGGACGTCTGCGGCGTGCCCAGCCTGATCGTCGCCAGGACCGACGCGCAGGCGGCCACGCTGATTACCAGCGACATCGACGAGCGGGACCGGCGCTTCGTGACCGGCGAGCGCACGGCCGAGGGCTTCTACCGGGTGCGGAACGGCCTCGAGGCCTGCATCGCCCGCGGCCTGGCCTACGCGCCCTACTCCGAGCTGCTCTGGATGGAGACCTCGACGCCGGACCTCGAGGTCGCGCGCACGTTCGCCGAGGCCATCAAGGATGTCTATCCCGACCAGATGCTGGCCTACAACTGCTCGCCGTCTTTCAACTGGCGCGCACATCTCGACGAGGATACGATCGCGAAGTTCCAGCGCGAGCTGGCCGCGATGGGGTACAAGTTCCAGTTCATCACGCTGGCCGGCTTCCACGCGCTGAACGAGTCCATGTTCACCCTGGCCCGCGGTTACGCCGAGCGCGGCATGTCCGCCTACGTGGAGCTCCAGGACGCCGAGTTCGCCGCCGAGGCCGACGGCTATACAGCCACCCGGCACCAGCGCGAGGTCGGCACCGGATACTTCGATCAGGTCACCTCGGCGATCAACCCGGGCGCCTCGACGACCGCACTGGCCGGCTCGACCGAGAGCGAGCAGTTCGCGCACGCCCACTGAGCTGCGAACACTGCCAGCCGCAAACACACCCAGCCGCAAACACACCGGGCTAGGCGGCGGTGGCCGCGCCGAAACCTCCAGCCGGCGCGACCACCGCCTCCGGATCAAGGCCGACGCGTTCAGCCTTCGGGACGTGACGGCAACTGCTGCAGCGCCCAGGTGTTGCCGTCCGGGTCGCTGAACCTGACGAACGACCCCCACGGCTGCACGTCGATCTCCGATGCCTCGACCCCGCGGGCCAGCAGCTGATCCCTGGCCGCCTTCACGTCGGCAATCACGACCATCACCCCGCGCTGCGAGCCTGGCTCCATGTCGGTGATGCCCTGGCCGAATGCGACCGAGCACGCGGACCCGGGCGGCGTCAGCTGCACAAACCGCAGGTTCTCGTTCACCTGCACGTCATGGTCGGCGCGAAAGCCGACCTGGTCGACATAGAACGCCTTGGCCCGGTCCACGTCGGTGACGCCGAGGAATACAACTTCGATCTTCCAGTCCATGCCACGACGGTAGCGAGGCCTTCGGACAGTCCGGATAGGTTAGGCCGGTGGCCCATTACAGCAGGCTCTCGATGATCGTGATGGACGTCCCGGCGGATCAGGACAACGCCGAAGTCGCGTTCTGGCAGGCTGCGACCGGCCGGCCGCTGAAACAGCTCGAGAAGCACCCGGAATATCACGGCGCCAGGCTGCCGGGCGGGCACATGGCCCTGCTCGTGCAGCGCCTCGACGACGGGCCGGCTCACGTGCATGTGGATATTCACACCGATGACGTGACCGCCGAGGTGGCCAGGCTCGAGGCGATCGGTGCCGAGCGAGTCCGCCAGTTCGACTCCTGGTGGGTGCTGCGTGACCCGGCCGGGCTGGTGTTCTGCGTCGTGGCCGCACCCGCCGGCTCACTCGACGGCAGCAACGCCCAGCGCTGGGACTGATAACGACGGCGACGGTCAGGGCCCGCTGGGCGGGCTGTAGACGTACCAGCGGCCGCTGACCCGGACGCACGGCGCCAGCGAGTAGTCGTTCGTCGCGCCGCTGCTGTCTTCCACGATGGCCTCCTTCCAGAGCACGGCGAAGGACTTGCCGCGTGCGAAGAGCGCAGCCGGGTTGGCGTTCGACGTGCATTCGGGTGTCTGCGCTGCGGCGCAGTACTTGCCCGTAGACCCGACAAGGGCCTCGTCGCCGCGAACGGCCACGTAGCCGAGGGCAAAGTGGCGGACAGAAACCGATACTCCCTCGCTGGCCGACGTGCTACCGAACGCCGACCGGCAGGTGGCCTGGCTGGCCGGAGGAAAGTACAGGCAGGTATCGGCGAGCTTGCCGGAGTTGATCGCGTCTACCTCGCCCTGCAGCGCGGCACCGGGGCTGCTGTGGCCAGCGGCCGTGGCGGCCGGGGCAGTAATCACGACCCCGCTGCCCAGGGCGCGCGCCCAGCCCGGCTCCCCGGCCGTGACCGAGGCGGCACCGCCAGCCTGGTCCGACCGGTGGTTCGCACATCCGGCCACTCCGGCAATGACGGCGACAGACAGGAGCAGCACCCCGGTTGCCAGGGCGAGACGGTGGCAGCAGGCGAACATGCTGAAGAAATCCCCATTTGCACGGAAAGGACCGGTCAGTAGCGAGGCCATTGTGCCGGTCGAGAGCCTGCCGGTCTAGTGGCGCAGGCGCCGCCCCGCCTTCCGCACCGCCACGCGAGTCTGGTTCAGCGGCTCGAGCACCGAGTAGGTCCAGTACGCACCGCGCTCTATCAGCCTGAGTTTGGCTCCGCGCGGGCCGTCGGGATGGTGATAGCTGTCCGGTCGGTACCGGCGGAAGTCGGCGTACATCCGCGCGAAGAACTGCTTCCGCTCCGCCCTCGGGACCAGCCCTGGCAGCCCGATACGGCCGATTCCGATCCCGGTGGTCTCCAGCACCGTTGAGTAGTGCCAGATAGCGCGCTCGAAGATCGCCGCCTCGACCGCGTCGGTGACCGGCTGGCCGGCCTCGGCGCGGCTCGCCAGCATCCCGAACACCTGCTCGTAGGCGTCGAACACGGCCCACTGGCCATGGCTGGTCGTGCCCATCGCCTGGCCCAGGCGGCGCCGGCGGTACCGATAGCAGACCTGGTCGACCGCGCAGATCACGTCCGCGGACATCATCGCCGCGCAGGTCACCCGGATGTCCTCATGGATGCCGGCCGCGAAGCTCACGCCGAGGCCGAGCAGGAAGTCCCGGCGGAACAGCTTGCTCCACGAGGTCATGGTCAGGTTGATCAGCTTCGGCTGCTCGGCCAGCGTGCACCCGTCTGACGGGACCTTGGCCAGCAGCGCGCTGTTCACGTTCGGCTCCGTCCGGCCGCCCGGATAGCGGCTGACCCAGTCGATCAGCAGCACGTCCGGCTTGGCTCCGGCCAAGGCCTTATTAATGGCAAGGAACGCGCCGTCGGCCACGAGGTCGTCGGCATCCACGAACCAGACGTAGTCGCCGACGGCGTCCTGCAGCGCCAGGTTGCGGGCGTTGCCCTGACCGGCGTTGCGGTCCAGGTGCAGAACCTTCAGGCGGGGGTCGGCTGCGGCCCGGTCATCGAGGATCTTCCCGCAGCCATCGGGCGACGCGTCATCGACGGCAATGACCTCGATATCGTCCGCACCCGGCTGGGTCAGGATCGAGTCCAGGCAGCTT
>JASIBJ010000739.1 GCA_030045215.1 Streptosporangiaceae bacterium
CCGGCGTCGCCACCTCCGTCAAGCTGCCCGCGGGCGGCGTCCTGATCAGCACGAACCAGTCGGTGCTGCTCACCGGCCCGCAGCCGCAGGCCTACCTGGTCAAGCTGCTCCGCACGCTTGGCAGCGGCACGGACATCACGCTGAAGATGTTCTTCCAGAAGCAGGGCCTGGTCACGCTCCAGGTACCGGTCTTTGCCCGCGCCACTCACTATGTGACGTACTCACCGGCACCGAGCGCGACCGCGGTCACGACGGCCAAGCACAAGCACCGCACGCGGACCAAGCCGAGCCCGTTGCCAACTCCGTCGCCGAGCGCCGGCTAGCTCCCGGCAGTTCAGCCGACCGGCTCGAACTTGTAGCCGAGCCCGCGGACCGTCACGATGTGCCGAGGGCTGGCGGGCTCGACCTCGATCTTGGCCCGCAGCCGCTTGACGTGCACGTCGAGCGTCTTGGTGTCGCCGACGTAATCGGCACCCCAGACCCGGTCGATGAGCTGCATCCGGGTTAGTACCCGGCCCGCGTTCCTGAGCAGGACCTCGAGGAGCTCGAACTCCTTCAGCGGCAGCTGCACGTGCTCACTGCGCACGGTCACGACGTGCCGCTCCACGTCCATCCTGACCGGGCCGGACTCCATGATCGAGCTGACCGGCTCATCGATGTCGCCGCGGCGGCGCAGCACCGCCCGCATCCTCGCGACCAGTTCGCGCGAGGAGAACGGCTTGGTCACGTAGTCGTCGGCACCTAGTTCGAGTCCGACGACCTTGTCGATCTCACTGTCCTTGGCGGTCAGCATGATCACGGGAACGTTGGACCGCTCCCGCAGGCTACGGCAGACTTCGCTACCGGGCAGGCCGGGAAGCATCAGGTCAAGCAGGACCAGGTCGGCGCCGGTGCGATCGAAGGTCTCGATGGCATCCGGCCCGGTGGGGCAGACGGCCACCTCGAACCCCTCCTTGCGCAGCATGTAGGACAGCGCGTCGCTGAAGGATTCCTCGTCCTCGACAACGAGCACCCGTGTCACTTAATTGCCTCCCTGACAGATCGCGCCTTTGCGTGATCGTTTCCGCTAACCGAGTAGGTCCGCCCCTGGCGGAGCGGCAGCCGAAGCGTGAAGGTAGAGCCTCCGCCTTCCTTGCTCCACACCGTGACGTTGCCGCCGTGCGCCGCCGTCACGTGCTTCACTATCGCAAGTCCGAGGCCGGTACCGCCAGTGGCCCGAGACCGGGCCGGGTCGACGCGGTAGAACCGCTCGAAGATGCGCTCGCGGTCGCGCTCGGGAATGCCGATGCCCTGATCGGTGACGCTAACCTCCGCCATCCAGCTGTCGGCGGTCCTCGTGTTCACCCTGACCCTGGTCTTGTCCGGGCTGTAGGCGATCGCGTTCTCGAGTAGGTTCCGAAGCGCGGTCACGAGCAGGTCCTCATCACCCATGATCGAGATGCCGGTCTCACCGTCGTCCTCCAGGCTGATGCCGCGGGAGGTTGCCTTCATCCGGACACGGTCGAGCGCCTCGGCGACGACGACGTCGAGTTCGACCGGGCTCGGGTCGGGCACGGGCTCCGCGGCCTGGATCCTGGACAGCATGATCAGGTCCTGGACGAGATCGGTCAGCCTGGCCGCTTCCTGCCGCATCCGGCCGGCGAAGCGAAGCACCGCGTCGGGATCGTCGGCCGCTTCCTCGACGGTCTCGGCCAGCAGTGCCAGGGCGCCCACCGGGGTCTTGAGCTCGTGGCTGATGTTCGCGACGAAGTCGCGGCGGACCTCATCAACCCTGCGACTCTCGGTCTGATCCTCGGCCAGGACCAAGACCAGCCCGCCGTCGCCGACCGCGGGGCCAAGTGGCGCAACACGTACCGCGAAGCTGGTGGCGCGGCCGCCAAACCTGCTGGTCATGATGTCGATCTCGCCCTCGCGGGGCATGCCTTCCCTGCGGACCTGACGGGCCAGGGCGAGCAGTTCGCCGACGACGAGCCGGTCCCCGTCGACCAGGCCGAACTCCTTCGCGGCGTCACTTGAGCTGACGACGCGGTCGTCGCTGTCCACCACGACGGCGGAGGAAAGGAGTACGGCGAGCACTGAGCTGATTCCGGCCGGCAGCTTCTTCGCCGTCTCGTCGATGCCACGCAACTCTGCAGGCATGACGGCTTTCACCCCCAACTCCACGGTTTGATGTTATGCGGACGGCGCAGCGCTGCCCACCGGACTACATCCCTGACCTGGGGCTATTTGCCAAATGTTCATGGCGGCAACAGCAGTCGTTAATGTCGATTCTCACTGTAAGCCGTCGAGCGGGTTCAGCGACCACGTCGACGGCGCGACCGCCGGCGTTGCCACTCGCTCGCTCCCCTGGCCCTCGGAGGGCTCATGCAGCAGGTGCGTCTGACCGAACTCGGCCAGCCCGACAGGCTGAATACGCAGGACGGGATTACCTGCCCTGGCTCTTGACTGCCTCGGCGGCGATCCTGGCCGCTTCTGGATCCAGGTAGCGGCCGCCATCGCCTACCGGGCGGAATCGATCGCTCAGCTCATAGACCAGCGGCATGCCGGTCGGGATATTCAGCTCGGCGATGTCGGCATCGCTGATCCCGTCCAGGTGCTTGACCAAGGCGCGCAGCGAGTTGCCGTGCGCCACGATGAGTACGGTGCGGCCCGCCGCCAGATCGGGGATTATCGCGTCGTGCCAGTTCGGCATGAGCCGTATGACCACGTCCCGCAGGCACTCGGTCCTCGGCAGCAGTTCGTCCGGCAGCAGCGCGTAGCGCGGATCGGATGCCTGGGAGAGCGGGTCGTCGTCGGGCAGCGGCGGCGGCGGCACGTCGTAGGAACGGCGCCACAACATGAACTGCTCGTCGCCGTACTGCTCCCTGGTCTCCGCCTTGTTCTTGCCCTGCAGCGCACCGTAATGACGCTCGTTCAGCCGCCATGAGCGCCGGACGGGGAGCCACGAGAGCCCGGCGACATCCAGAGCGATGTTGGCAGTCTCGATCGCCCGGCTCAGCACCGAGGTGTGCACCACCTCAGGGCGCAGCCCCGCCTCGGCCAGCTGCCGGCCGCCTTCGGCTGCCTCAGCCCGCCCTCGTTCGGAGAGCGCTACGTCAACCCAGCCCGTGAACAGGCCTTTCGCGTTCCACTCGCTCTCGCCGTGCCTGATCAGGATCAGGGTGCTCATGGCGCAGATTCTAGGCGACCGCCGCAGGCCCGGGGCAACGACCGCAGCGGGCGCCGGCCCTCCGGCAGCCCTGCCACCGGCATCTCCACCAGTGAGCGCCCACGGCACCCAGGCCGCCGACCCAAGACCCTTAATACCGGTTTATCGATAGGAATTATATTCCAAATCCGGCTTTCTTTCAGGGAACACGGCGGCCACATCCAGGGTTGGTGATTCCGGAGGTGGATGCCCGTGCCGCCAGGCCAGCCACGGCGAGTCGCTACCGTCAGCGTTCATACATCGCCGCTTGAACAGCCGGGAACCGGCGACGCAGGCGGCCTTAACGTGTACGTGGTCGAGGTGGCCAAGCGACTGGCCGCTCGCGGTGTCGAGGTCGACATCTTCACCAGGGCCGTCTCGCGAGACCAGCCGCAGGTAGCCGAGCTGGCACCGGGTGTGCTCGTACGGCATCTGCCCGCCGGGCCGTTCGAGGATCTGGACAAGTCAGAACTACCGGGCCAGCTATGTCAGTTCACCTTCGAGCTGCTGCGGACCGAGGCGGCACATGCGCCGGGCCGCTATGACCTTGTGCACGGTCACTACTGGCTCTCTGGCCAGGTAGGCGCGGTGGCCAAGGAGCGGTGGGGAGTGCCGCTCGTGCAGTCCATGCACACCCTCGGCAAGGTCAAGAACGCAGCGCTAGCGGCAGGCGATTCGGCCGAGCCCGCGGTCCGCCTGCGCGGCGAGGCCGAGGTCGTAGCCAGCGCAGACCGCCTCGTGGCCAACACCGAGGACGAGGCCAGGCAGCTCATCGACCGCTACGACGCCGATCCGGCCAGGGTAATGACCATCAATCCGGGCGTGGACCTGTCGGTATTCCGGCCCGGCTCCCAACTGCAGGCCCGGCAGCAGCTAGGGCTACCGGCCGACGGCGTCGTGCTGATCTTCGTCGGGAGGGTACAGCCGCTCAAGGCGCCCGACGTGATCCTGCATGCCGCGGCCCAGATGATCAGGGATGACCCTGGCCTAGCCAGTCAGCTCACGATCGCCTTCGTCGGCGGACCGAGCGGGACCGGGCGGCGGGACCCGGACAGCCTGATCGAGCTAGCTTCCCGGCTCGGCCTGAGTAACCTCGTCCGGCTCGAGCCGCCCTGCCCGCAACCTGAACTGGCGCGCTGGTACAGAGCCGCAACGCTGGTCATGGTCCCGTCCTATTCGGAGTCATTCGGCCTCGTCGCGATGGAAGCGCAAGCCTGCGGAACGCCTGTGGTCGCTGCCAGTGTCGGCGGGCTGCGCACGGCGGTGAGGCACGGATACTCCGGCGTGCTGGTGGAGTCGCACGAGCCCGGCCGCTACGCCAGGGCCGTGCGCGAGCTGATCTATTCCCCGGCAACGCTGGCCAGGCTCCGGCACGGCGCTCGCCAGCACGCGTCACGGTTCAGCTGGTCGGCCACGGTGGACTCGCTGCTGCAGCTGTACACGGCGGTTACCACCGAGGCTGCCGCCGCGGTGGACGCGTGACGCGGCCCGACCCCCCCGATCCGGCCGCCAAGCTCGCCGACGCCCTCGCGAGCCTTGAGCTGAGCTACGAGGCGCCCAGGCCCGGTGCCTTTCTGGTCCGCCTGGCGGGCCAGCACAAGCTGGCGACGATGACGTGGCTGATAGCCGGAGCTCACAGCCTCCACATCGAGGCGTTCTTCTGCCGCCAGCCGGACGAGAACCATGCCGAGTTTTACCGGTTCCTGCTGGAGCGCAATGCCCGCATGTACGGCGTCCACTTCGCGCTCGACCCGGTCGGCGATGTCTACCTGGTTGGCAGGCAGCCGCTCGACGCGATCAGCGCCGACGAGGTGGACCGGCTGCTCGGGTGCGTGCTGACCTACGCCGATGAGACCTTCGACCAGGCGCTTATGCTCGGATTCGGCTCGGCGATCAAGAAGGAGTACGCGTGGCGGGTGAAGCGCGGCGAGAGCCTGGCCAACCTGCGCGCGTTCGACCGGTTGACCGGCGCGGACAGGGACGGGGGACAGCCGGCCTCGGGTCAGGCCGTTAGCGGTCCGGCGGACGGCGGCCCTGGTCCGCGGCTAGCCGGACCCGATTTCAGGTGAGCTAAGAGCGGACCAGCCGCGATACGGCGTCGGCGGCCTCCTTGACCTTGGCCTCGGCTTCCGGTCCGCCGTGCTCGACGGCCTGTGCCACGCAGTGCCCGAGGTGGTCTTGGAGCAGGCCGACGGCCACCGCCTGCAGCGCCCTGGTGGCGGCCGAGATCTGGGTCAGCACGTCGATGCAGTAGGTGTCCTCCTCGACCATCCGCTGCAGCCCGCGGATCTGACCCTCGATTCGGCGGAGGCGCTTGAGGTAGGCGTCCTTGTCCTGCGTATATCCGTGCATGCTCTGACCGTACACCGATTTGGCCAGGGGATCGGGTGGCCGCCCGCGCTACCTGCGGAAGGGGTAAAAAGGGAGGGATACGGGCTAAAGCAAGGCCGGGGTGAACCCAGAGCGCCCGTTCAGCGATTCTTAGGGCAGGACCTGGATACTGAAGTGGCCAGGCCGGAGCGCGCGCCGGGCCGGCACAACGGAAGGACACCCCGGTGGCCCAGTACGACACGAGGTTCGCGGTCGGCGAGCGTGACTCGGGCGTTCGCAAGGTAAGCCGGCTGACCTGGCGCGTCGGCCTCGTCGGCGCGGCCGCCGCCGGGCTCGTTGGCCTGGTGCTCGCTCATCCGGCCAGCGCCAGCCGCCAGCAGGCGCACGAGCAGCCGGGCGTGATCATCA
>JASIBJ010000007.1 GCA_030045215.1 Streptosporangiaceae bacterium
CTCACCCAGCACGTCACGCTCGACCCTGAACTTCACTGCGACCCTCCGCCCGACCCCGCGGTACTACTCCGATCGTGGCACGGGGTGCCGACATCCTGTACCGGGCCGGCGACGCGGCCGGCCGCTAGCTGACCAGCGCCTCAGGAACCGACGCCAGAGACGCCTCGATCGCGCGGGCGAGTTCCCTCGCCGACTCGGCGGTCAGCTCCACGGCGACCCTGGCCGACGGGCCGCGGCCCGGGTTGATGAAGTCGATGTTCAGCGTGTGCTCGGCCAAGGCGTGCACCGGGTGATCAAAGTAGACGGTGGCGTTGGTCAGCCTGAACCAGCCGGCCGCACCCTTGCCGCTGCCGGTGACGCTGATCTGCTCGGTCTGGTACGTGCACATGTGCGGCTCCTCACCCGGCCAGGTGGCGGCCGTAGAACTCCCAGTTATCAAGCCGATCCAAGTCACATTCTCGCAGGTAGATGGCCTTTGGGCCCGGCGCTAAGCCCAACTGGCGCGATAACTTAGCACCCGGACAGCCAGTACAGCCGTACAGCTTCAGAGATAACCCCCGTTCCCGCCAGTGAGAGAGGTTAGGCCCCCAGATGCCAGCACGTACGGCGTGAACTGGCCGCGGAAGGGTGGCAGCGAGCACAGCCGCACGGCTCAGGCGGGCTGGTCATCATCATCGATGGTTGGCAGCTACACCGCGCACGAGCGCCCCAGCCTGGCCTCGGATGAGTACGACAGGATCATGGGCAACGGGCATGCTCCGAGGCGCAAGCGCATCCAGACGCGCCGCACCGCGCCACGGGTCCGCCAGCTGTGCCCGTGATGGCACGGGTCAGGGTAACCACCGGATGCGAAGACGCTAGCGGAACTCACCCTGCCGATTGGAACACGCGGACGAATCACCGTCCAGGCCGGGGAACCCGCCTCGCCTGGCTCCGCAGTAGCAGCACGCCCTGCGCGATGACCAGGGCCACGCCCAGGCCGGTGAGAGCCCACGTGACCGTCGTGTTGTGCCAGTGATTGCTCACGAAGAGGATGCCGACGACAGCGACGATCACGTAGGTCTGGAACAGCCGGGCGGCGGGCGTTAGCACCTGATGCCCGAACCGGCTCCGGATCATCCTGAACTCGAAGCCCGCGCCGAACGCGCCCACTGCGATGAGCGCCAGGCCCGCAAGGTCAGTCAGTATGTCCATTGCCCGCCACCCAGCTTCCTTTAGCCTGGCCTACCTCAAGAACGCGTCCCCGTCGAGACCGGACCGCCGGGAAGGCGATATGTCGGTCGGCGAGCGCAGGGTAATTCGGCGCGGCCTAGCCTCGGGCATGCCGCGCACGGACCATCAGCCACACGTTGCAGGCAAGGATCGCAACGACGAGACTCGTTGTGGCGACCACAGCCGGGAGGTTTCCCGACTGGTTGGCTATGCCGGATGCGCCGAACGCGACCAGGAGCACGCACAGCCGGAGGCGCTGGGCAGCAGGCGTCCACATCGCGGGCCAGATCCGGAGGTGCCTGCGCCGCAGCCTGGCCAGCTCGTCGGCTGCGAGCAGGATGGCCACGACGATGATGACGCCGGAAACGACCGTGATAGCGATGTGCACTGCCTGGCGCCTCTCGCGGGGGTAGCCGAGCTTCCTAGATCTAGCTCAACTGCCGCCTGCGGTTGCTGAGCCACACAGCGCGATCCCAGATCACGATTGCGGCCCAGGCGAGCAGTAGGGCCACCACCAGGGCTGTGAAGTCAACCCACCCGGCGAGAAAGATGAACATTCCACCCGCGATGACGGCCAGGGACAGCCGGAACTGGCTCCCGGCAGTCTGTGACAGCACGCGCCTCACGCGGGGACTGCGCATCCTGGAAAGCATCGTGACGGCGATGACAACACCCGCGAGAATGGTTATCGCGCCCGCGATGTGAACGATCATCGAAGCCCTCCCGGCTGCGGGGGCTCGCCAGCATTGCGCCAGTGAGCCCCAGCGTATCTACTCATCGCCAGCCTTATCTATAACCTGGCAACGGGCCGCGACTGGTCCGGTTCGTCAAGCAGTAGCAGCAGCGGAAGCTCAAGCAGCGGGCAGTCATCTGCCTACCAGGCTGGCTACCGCTTTGGTCAGTCGGCATCCGTCGTCCGCACCACCGACAACACGATCATCGGCCAGTTCTACGCTGGCGGCACAATCAACTGCGCACGCGGCCAGGTCGCAGAAGCCGACCCGTCTGGCGCATCCCCAGCACCACCAAGCAGCGGCATGTTAAGCACTGCAGGCACCCTGCGATCCCCGACTTTCCCGAGCTGGATCGGCCGTTGAGGATGATCACCTGAGTCGTCGCTGCGCCACAGTAAGGCGGTGGCCGCACGGCACGAAGCGGAAATCGGCACGCACTCCCCCGCTGCCAGAACCCGGTAACGCTTCAATCGCAGCGGTCACTCCGCACCAGATCGCCAGCACATCGGGGTGGCCGCACTCGGGCGGGCCCATCTATGTCCCGGCGCGGCCAGACGCGGCGCCGGACTGAGCCTGGCCGCGCCGGTCAGGCCGGCTGCTGGCGTCCGGGCCGGAACGACGTGGCCCGCGCGGCGATCTGCTGCGCGCCGATGGCTGCGGCCACGCAGAGCGGAGGGATCGCGCAGACGACGAAGCGCGCGTCGAACAAGATTGTCGCTGGGATCAGCAGAAGAGTAATGCCGACAATCCACGGCATCAACCCGTCGCCGCCCCGGCGGCGCCAGCTCAGGATCAGGCCGGCCAGGCCGATCAGTGCTATCACGCCGAGCAGCGGCCCGGACACGACGATATAACGCTGATAGATTAGAATCCATCCGGAATAAGGTTGTATTATTGATTCATTTGGTGAAGATTCATCATATTTTTTGAAAAATATGAAGTCATGGGTAAGCGGCCACAGGGGAGTGCTGGCCGGGAACATGTAATCCAGTTCGCTCGAGCTGCCCGCCCATGTGACCGAGTACTTACGGGGGTTGCCGCTATGCAGCATGAAGCTCTCCCCGAAGTTCATCCCCACTGCTTTCAGGTAAGCAAGCGGCTGCGCCCTGATAGCCCGGAGCCCGAATTCCAGTCCCGCGTCATTGGCGGCATTCCCGTCGTCGCCGCCCGGAAGACGGCGGAGCGGATTGGCTTTCCACGTCCATAGGTAATACGCCGCGTACTCGTTGCGGTCGTCCGCGGGCACGCTCAGGCACATCTTCCGTTCGTCAGCCGGCGGGCGGATGATCGCACAGTTGGCGAACGTCGTGACCTCGGCGTACAGAAATTCCCCGTTACTGGTAGTGATCGCGAAGGTGCCGTGCCACGAATCGAACCACGTTGCATACTCAGCGGTGGGGAACGCGAACGCGACGAAGAGGACAGCCAGGCTGGCCAGGGTCCGCCTGCGCGTGAACTTGATCAGGAGGTAGACCGCGAAAACTATCAGCATCGGGATGCCCTGAGCCCGCACTATTGAGGCCAGCGACAACAGCACTCCAGCTACCGCGCACGTCCACAACGGCGGCTCTGGCCACCACATCATGAGCACCAGCGCGACCATGATCAGGAATCCGAACAGGGTGTCGCTGAGCAGGAAATGCTCGACCTGGATGGTGTAGGCGGAGAGCAGCACGGGAACGGTCGCTAGGGTGGCGCCCCAGCCGGGCAGCCCCTTGCGCCGTAGCACGGCATAACCGAGCAGGCCGACGCACAGCCCCATCGCATGCTGGACGATCAGGACCGTCGTCAGGCTGTTAACGTGCGTCAGGCCCTGGAGATCGGCGAGCAGCCGCAGCATCATGGGGTAACCGCTGGGGTTAAGCGGGTCGGGAAGCATCTGCGCGGCGACCGAGACATAGGGCCCGCTGTCGGGGTAGAGCAGGGGCCCTGGGTATCCGAGTATGGCGATGGCGCGTACCGCAGCGGCGACCAGCAGGAGGACACCGAAGCACGCGTGCCGTCGGGCAAAGCGCGTAGCCCTGGCCGACAGTTGCTCGCGGCCCGGCAGGGCTGGCGGGGTCAGGCCCTCGTCGGGTCGCGCCAGCTCGCCGGCCGGCAGGCCAGCGCCTTGCTGGAGATCCATAAGGGCATAGGATAGGGGATAGGGTATTTACCGGTAGCTGCCCCATCGTCGGCAATCAGGTCCATCCCGCCAGATGACCTACATCGGGTGACCTACATCGGGCGAGCCATCGCCAACTGAGAGCCGTGCACCCACGGCATCTTCCGCGCCGCCTGTCTCACCATCTTCGGCTTCAAGCCCCGAAAGCCGCACCTGCCGCCGATGTCACGCCGTGCCCAACCATCGGTGGGGGCCCGCTGGGGCGTCTCGGACGCCTTGATCAACTACCGCCGGACTGAGGAGCGAAAGTGGGGCAACGGCTAGCCGGGAAGCGGCCGGCGACCACCCTAAAAAGATAGGAGAGCCCTCACACCTGCGGACGGGTGCGCCGCCAGGGACTTGAACCCCGAACCCGCGGGCAGCTAGTGATGATCCCGGTGAAAGCATTCATCGTCGGCGCGGTCATCTTCGTCATGGTGCTCGTAGTGGCCCTGTACGCAGTGGGGCTGTAACCATGGCCGAGATCCCGGACAAGTACCAGCGACCGTGGCCGCCAGGCGATGGCTTCAACCAGTTCGGTTACGAGATCAGTACGGAGCGTCAGGTGGCTGCTCTTGACGTGGCCGTGGACGTGATGGGCGTACACCCTATGGATGCTAGTCCGTGAGGCAGCGCTCAGAGTCGAGCGTGACGACATAGAGGGAGCGCTCCGTGTCCTGCGCAACATCGTTGACGTGACGGGCGCGTACTGGTTGCTCGCGGTGCTTTGCACGAGCTAAAACTGTCCGTAGATCTAGCCTCGTTAGTAAGCTCTAAACTGTCCGATAACCTGGTTATCTTTCAGTTCTACGTACAGAACCGTCCGAAGAACTCCCAGATCTTCTGCCACCCGTCAGTGGCGGCCCCTGGCCGGTAGGCCGGCCTGCTGACGTCAAAGAATGCGTGCCCGGCGCCGTCATAGGTGTGAAACTCGTGCGGCTTGCCGACCTCGTCGAGCGCCTTGGACAGTTCCGCCGTCTCGGGCGGCGCGGGGAACTTGTCGTCCGCGCCGAACAGGCCGAGCAGCGGGCAGGACAGGTCCTTCGCCAGGCCCACGATCGGCCTGACCTTCAGCGGCATGCCCTCCCCGGGCGGGTTCACGATAAAGGCGCCATAGCAATCCACCGCCGCGTCAAGCGGCAGGCTGCACGCCGAGAGGAACGACTGCCGACCGCCCGAGCAGTAGCCGATGACGCCCACCTTGCCGTTCGAGCCGGACAGCGCGCGCAAGTACTCCGCCGCACCGCCCACATCGCCGACCAGGCGCTCGTCGGGTACGCCGCCCTTCGCCCGCGCGGTCGCGGCCGCGTCATCTGGGCTGGCGCCCGGCGCGTCCCGGTAGTACAGGTTCGGCATCACCGCCGCGTATCCGTTAGCGGCGAACTTCCGCGTGATCTCCTTGGTCGACGAGTCGTAGCCCGGCATGTGGTGGATCACGACCACGCTGCCGCGCGAGCTCGACCCGTCGCCAGGCACGGCAAGGTACGCCTCAATCTCGTCGCCGCCTTGCCCGCTGATGCGGACCGTCTTGGCGGTCAGCGCCTCGTCCATCCGTACCCCTTTGCGAATGATCATGCGAATTCTCCGTGCGGGCTCCATCTTGCCAGCGCCCGGTGACGGCGTTTCCGCTGGAGTCGTCCTGGATGATGCGCCATCATCGACGCAGGTCAACAGCCGCTGGAGGCGCAGGCAGATGAATCCGACGGCGATCGGGTTGATAATCATCTTCCTCGTTATCGGCTGCGTGATCGGCTGGTTCAGCCAGAAGACGACCGCCGCCCACGCCGACGTCAAGGTGGCGAAGACCCGGCTCTCGGGGGGCCGCCGGACCAGATGGCGGAGCGCGCTCCTGGTTCTCGTGGTCGGCATCGTCGTGATACTGGCCGTCAAGGACTTCATCCACCCCGGTAACTAGGTCCCGCCGTCCTGGCGGCCCTCCCGCGCCGCCCGCCATCCCGGCGACCCTCGCGCGCCGCACCGCCCGATCCCAGCAGCTGCCGGGCAGCTATGAGATGCTTGAGCTTCACAAAGATTGACAGAGTCAACTGAGCCTCGATAAGTTTGACCTACTCAACGATTGAGTTACTCAGTCGAGTCCACAGCGACGATCGCAGGAGTCCTGGCACCGATGACAGGTGATTCGAGGCGGGATCAACTCAACGCCGAGATCCTGGAGTGCGTCTCCGAGCTGATCGGGCGCGTAATCGGGCACGGCGAGCAGCTGGCTCAGAAGCTCGGCATCCCTGGCCCGTTCATCAAGGCGCTGCACACGATGGACTGTCCGATGGCGATGAAGGAACTCGGGAAGCGCATGCATTGCGACCCGTCCTTCGTGACCCTCGTAGCCGACATGCTCGAGAAGCGCGGGCTGGCCCGGCGTGAACCGCATCCGGCCGACCGTCGGGTCAAGAACCTCGTGCTGACCGAGGACGGCCTCAGCCTGAAGAAGAATCTCGAAACCGAGATATCGGCCCGGATGCCGTGGAATCGGGCTCTCAACGACGACGAGCGCGCCCAGCTACTTGCCCTGATCCGCAAGATGCTGAGGGCAGAAGACAACGGCGCCAGCCCCACCGACAAGGACGCTTCCGCCGATGTCATCCTGACCGCAGCCGGCATTGACCCGCTGGCCACACTCAAAGAGGTGCTCTCAACCGGTCAGGCAGAGCCAGCGGCGCGACTCGACCCAAGCAGCCCCCCGGCGGAGACGGGGAGGTGAGCAGCGTCGTGAGCAAGGCGGCCGGCTTGGCCAGCCACGCCAGCCAGGCCGACTAGACCAGCCAAGCCGCTAGCCGAATCTAGGCAGCTCACCGCCACAGACCCGTCAGGTCCGGGGCCTCCCGCAGGCTCATCTGTTGACTTTGGCGTGCCCGTAACCAGGCGCGCAGCCCGACGACGCAGCGCCCGTGCTGGACACGGACTGTAGCTAAGGAGTAACTCTTCATGTCTGTCAGGACATCGGGCCGCAGGCGCAAGCCCTCGGCGGCCGTGGCCGTCCCGGGCGGCGCGTTCGGCCCCGGCGCATCAGCCACCGCCGTGGCCGATGCGTCGGCCACGGGCTCCCCCACCCCCTCGGCCGCCGGCGCCGCTACCGCCCCGTCGGCCCGCCGCCACCTCGGCCTTGCCCTCGTGGTCATCGCCGCGGCGCAGCTGATGGTCGTGCTCGACGCCACTATCGTGAACGTCGCGCTCCGGCACATCCAGGCCGCCCTCGGCTTCTCCGGTTCCGGCCTGGAGTGGGTCGTGAACGCCTACGCCCTGACGTTCGGCGGGTTCCTGCTGCTCGGCGGGCGGGCGGGCGACATCCTCGGCCGGCGCCGGGTCTTCATCGCGGGCGTCATCCTGTTCGCGACGGCCTCCCTGCTTGGCGGCTTCGCGACCAGCACAGCCTGGCTGCTGACCTGCCGGGCCATCCAGGGTGTTGGCGGTGCCATCGTCGCCCCCACCGCGCTGTCGCTGGTTACCACCACGTTCCCTGAGGGTCGAGAGCGGAACCGGGCAATGGGCGTCTACGCCGCGATGAGTATCGGCGGAGCCGCGGTCGGCCTGCTGGCGGGCGGGATCCTCACCACGTACCTGT
>JASIBJ010000740.1 GCA_030045215.1 Streptosporangiaceae bacterium
CCGCCGCAGTCAAGACGCTCGTCGGCTAGCCGGTTTCGTGCGGCGGCACGGGCGGCAGTCGCCGTAGGTCCTCGTCGGTCAACTCACCGGTCGAGATGAGCAGCGCCGCCAGTTCTTCCAGGGCGCGCGGCCCCTTAAGGCCCGGCACCCCGATGCGGACATACCGGTTGCGGATGTTCTCGCACCGCTTAGAGACGGTATGCGGTTGCCAGCCGATGCGGTCGGCCGCCTCCCTGGCACTGCGCGGCTTGGCGGCACCCGAGTGCCGCCACGTCAGGTATTCCTCGAACCTGGCGGCAAGCACGAGCCGGTCGGAGGCGTTGAGTGGCGCGCGAAGCTTGGTGCTGGTAACTATTCGTTCAGCTCCGCCGGTCCTGGGCAGCGACTGCTCGCCAGTGTCGCCCGCGGCTTCTTCCTGCGGCTGGTCCTCGTCCAGGTGCGGCAGCCGCAGCCGGATCGTGTAGCTGGAGTGCAGGCCGTCGAGCCGAACCTTGGCGTGCCACTGCTGCAGCGGGATCCGCAGCCCGGGCGGCAGGTCAGCGCGGAACCCGCGATCGCCGGACAGGTAGAGCATCGACGAGGAACTGTCGTTGCACATCCACCAGGTGCCCCCGGAGCACTCGAAGCTGCCCGCGCGCCTGGAGACGCCGCGATCTTCGGCGGGCAGCTGAAGCGAGCACGTCGGTGCCCGGCCGAACGTGAAACGGTCATCCGGCGCCACCCGCCATACGCCCGTTTCGTACATAACGATCAGCAACACGGCGAACCCCATGCTTCACGCTGTTAGCCGGACGATAGGGCGGCTCAGCGTGGCGGTCAATCACCTGACCCTCGAACCACGGAACAACCCGCGCCCAGGCCCGGAGATGATCTTGCGGAAGCGAGATCATGCTATTCACTCGGCGTAGACATCAAGCGTATACTCGCGGATTGTGAGCGTCCCTCAAGTCCTCCTCGGCCTGCTTGAGCGCGAGCAGAGTCATGGCTACGACCTCAAGCGCGACTACGACACGTACTTCGGACGGCACAAGCCGCTGCCCGCAGGCCAGGTCTACGCGACGCTGGCCCGACTCGCCCGCGACGGCAAGGTAATCGCCGGCCAGGCCGAGCCAGGCGCGGGGCCCGACCGCAAGCGTTACGTGATCACCGAGGCCGGCGTAACCGAGTTCGAGACCTGGCTGACGGAGCCCGAAACTCCCGAGCCGCACCTTCAGGCAGAGCTGTTTACCAAGGTGGTGCTCGCGCTGATGCTGGGCCGTCCCGCCGAGCAGTATCTGGACCTCCAGCGCTCGGCCCATCTTCGGCGCATGCGCGAGCTGACCGACCTCAAGCACAGCGGCAGCATGATCGACACGCTTCAGGCCGACTACGGGCTGTTCCACCTCGAGGCCGACCTGCGGTGGATCGACCTCACCGCGTCGCGCCTGTCCCCGCTAGCCAAGGAGGTCCGTCATGGGCACGACCACTGACCTGCCTGTCAGTGCTCGGGAACCGGTCCTGGAGGCACGGGACGTCGTGCTCTCGTTCGGCCAAACGCCGGCGCTGCGCGGAGCCAGCATGTCGGTTGCGTGTGGCGACATCCTGGCGGTGATGGGCCCAAGCGGCTCGGGCAAGTCGACTCTGCTGCATTGCCTGGCCGGAATCCTCACCCCCGATTCCGGCCAAGTCTGGTTCGACGGCCGCCGACTAGACACGATGGGCGAGAGCCAGCGAAGCGCGCTCCGCCGCACGCGGTTCGGCTTCGTGTTCCAGTTCGGCCAGCTCGTCCCCGAGCTCACCGCGGAGGAGAACGTTGCGCTGCCGCTGCTGCTCGGCGGAACGCGGCGGTCCGAGGCGTTGCGCCAGGCCAGAAGGTGGTTCCCGCGCCTGGGATTGGACGGGCTGGCAGAGCACCGCTCCGGCGAAATGTCAGGCGGCCAGGCGCAGCGCGTCGCGCTCGCCCGCGGCCTGGTTGCCGAACCGGAGGTCCTGTTCGCCGACGAGCCGACCGGAGCGCTGGACTCACTGACCGGCGAGCACGTGATGAAGCTGCTGACCGACGAGGCCCGCAGCAAGGGGGTCACGGTCATCCTGGTCACTCACGAACCGCGGGTGGCGGCCTACGCCGACCGCGAGGTCGTCGTGCGCGACGGCACCGTGACCTCGCCCGCACCCAGCCCGGTGCGCTCATGATCGGGCTCGGCCTGCGCCTGGCCGTTGGCGGCGGCCGGGACGGCGCCGCCCGGCTAGCGGCCACGACGGTTGCCGTCGCGGTCGGAGTCGGCATGCTGCTGACAACGCTTGCAGGCATCGGTGCGCTGCAGAAGCAGGACGACCGGGCGGCCTGGCTGCGGACCGGAGTAACTCAGTCCGGCCCGGTCGCGGGACCCCTGATATGGCTGACCCGGACGGACTACTTCAACGGCCAGCAGATCGACCGGATAGACCTTGCGGTCGCCGGACCCCACGCTCCCGTCCCGCCCGGCATTGGCCACCTCCCTGGGCCTGGCCAGTTCTACGCCTCGCCAGCCCTGACCGCCATGCTGCGCTCGGATCCGCCTGGTGAGCTGCGGGACCGGTTTCCCGGCCGGCAGATCGGCATCATCGGCCAGGCGGCGCTCCCGGCACCAGATTCCCTCATCGTCATCGTCGGGCACACGCCCGGCCAACTCGCCCGCGCACCCGGCGCCACCAGGGTCACCACAATCCAGAGCGCGGCGGGCGGATCAGCGGCACCCGGCGGGCAGCGGACCAGTTCGCTCGTGGCGGTACTGGCCATCGCGGCCCTCGCCCTGCTGGTCCCGGTGATGTTGTTCATCAGCACGGCGACTCGGCTCGCCGCGACACGCCGCGAACAGCGCTTCGCGGCCATGAGACTGGTCGGCGCTACGCCACGGCAGATCTCGATCATCGCCGCGGGCGAGGCGTGCGTCGCGGCCGCAGCCGGCACCGCTGCCGGATTCGGCCTGTTCTTCCTGGTGCGCTCGCCCGTCGCCGGCATCCCGTTCACCGGGCAGCCCTTCTTTCCGTCAGAAATGACGCTTTCGCCGGCTGACATATTCGGCGTGGCGATCGGCATCCCGCTGCTGGCGGCGCTGGTCGCCCGGATCGCCCTCCGGCGAGTGCAGATCACGCCGCTCGGCGTCACCCGCCGGGTCAGCCCCGCACCGCCGGGCTGGTGGCGGATCCTGCCGCTGGCCGCCGGCACCGCCGAGCTTGCCTACTTCGCGGCCGCCGGGCACCCGCGCACGGTGGCCGGCCAGACTGGGGCGTTCTTCCTGGGCTTTGCGCTGATTATTGCCGGGCTGATCACTGCCGGGCCCTGGCTCACGATGACCGCATCACTGCTTCTGGTCCGCCGCGCCCGCCGACCCGCTGTCCTCATCGCCGGACGGCGGATCTGCGACAACCCGCGGTTCGCTTTCCGCGCCGTCGGCGGCCTGATCGTGGCGCTGTTCGTCATGAGTGCCGTCATCGGCGTGATCACCACGCTTGCGGCCGATAATGGCCTGCCACGGGACAGCGCCGCGGCAGCCGCCGATACCATCGTCGACCAGTTCGCCGGCGGCTACAGTGCTACCTCGGACCTGCCGATCCAGCCCGTGGCCGACATCTCCGGTCCTGTCATAGCCCGGCTGCAGGCCGTCTCCGGAGTGCGCGGCGTGACGGTGATCCACGGCATCGTCATCCCTGCCCGGGCCCAGGGTGCCCCCGCGAGTATCGAGGGCCTGGCGTCGTGCGCGCAGATGGCGACGACCCCGACGCTCGGCCACTGCCGCGCCGGCGCGACCGTGGGCACCATGGCGAACGTCGACAGCGGCACCCTCACGTCAGTGCCTGGGCCAGTATGGCCCGCAGCCCGCATCTCGCTCCGGCGGCTTGACGGCCTCCCGGCCACGGCGGTCGCCGTAGCCACCGACGGTTCAGCCGGGGCGATCGAGCACGCCAGGACCGTGCTGGAGACTGCGGTGCCCTATCTCGGTGTGCCGGTTACCATTGCCGAGGCCCAGGGGCAGGCCCAGCAGCAGATCACTCAGTGGCAGCATGACGCGGACGTGCTCATCCTCGCCAGCGTGCCCATCGCCGGCTGCAGCCTGGCCGTCAGCGTCGCCGCCGGGCTGACCGACCGCAAGGTCCCGTTCAGCTTGCTGCGGCTCACCGGCGTTCCCCTCGGCATGCTGCGCCGCGTCGTGGCTATCGAAACCGTCGTTCCTCTGGTGATCGTGTCGGTGGCGTCAGCCGGAGCCGGGCTCCTGGCCGCTGACCTGTTCCTTCGCTCCCAGTTCAGCGAGACCATGCGGTCACCTGGCGCCGCCTACTACCTCAGCGTGCTCGCCGGCATCATCCTGTCCCTCGCGATCATCGCATCCACACTGCCCCTGCTTGATCGGATCACCGGTCCCGAAGCCGCCAGGGCCGAATGACGGGTCTTGCCGCCGGTCGTGCTCGCAGCGTTAAATCAACACCGATTGCCTCAAGTGTCCGCCCACCCGCCCTCTGGAGGATGCGGTGCCCAGTCGCGCCGGCGACCGCGCGTTCATGACCCTGTGGCTGGCCGATTCGCTCACCGCCGACGAGCAGATCATCGCCGAGCTGCGCGGACTCACGGGGCCCAGCCGGGTCTGGGACCTGGGGGCCATAATTCTGCTGTCGGTGCCGAGCGAGGTCAGCGCGTGGCACGACCTGTTCTACGGCGCGGCTCCCGGTCGGCCTGACCTTGCCATGCTTGCCCTGCTGCCCGCGGCAGCCGGCGCCGCGACGTTTGCTTCCGCCGTCCTGCGAAAGACCGTCTATGTCGCGGTCACCGAGCGGCAGGTCATCGTCGTCAGGATGCGCAACCGCTCGACTCCTGATCGCGTCCTGCTCGCGGCGCCCATCGGCGCGCTCCGGCTGACCACCACCAGCCGGCTCGGCAGGCGGGCCGTGACCTGCACCGCGGCCGATGGCGGCGCGCTGCTGATCGGCGGGAAGTACCGCAAGCGCTTGCGGCTCACGGCCATCGACCGCCGACCCCGATTCGGAGAGGCGCTCAGCGCCATCCGCGCGCAAGGAGGCTCGGTGGACCTGCCTCCGCTCCCGCCGGTGCCCGCTTGGGACCGGCCGGCCTGACGCCGGACGCAGCACGGGCGGCCTGCTGGGAGAATTGGGCTCTCGGCACGGGCGAGGCCCGAAGGGAGACCAGCCGGTGAGCACAGTCGATGCCGACGTGGAGATCGCGGACGACGACCCCGTTCCCATCTTGGATCTTGAAATCACAGCCGCGAGGCAGGCGCGAGTCGGCGATATCACCGTGCGCCGGATGCTGCCCCTGCGGCTGCGCCGCAGCGTCGGCCCGTGGTGCTTCATCGACCACTACGGGCCGCAGGACGTGGACGGCGTGGCCGGCATGATGGTGCCGCCGCACCCGCACATCGGGCTGCAGACCGTCACATGGCTGCTGGCCGGGAACGTGCTGCACCGCGACAGCCTGGGCAGCGAGCAACTGATCAGGCCGGGCCAGCTGAACCTGATGACGGCGGGCGCCGGCATCGCGCACGCCGAGGAGTCGCCGGCGGAGCACGATCCGGTTCTGCACGGCGTCCAGCTCTGGGTCGCGCTCCCCGAGGCCAGCCGACGGGTCGCGCCCGCGTTCGAGCATCATGCCGAGCTGCCCGACGCCGCGCTGCCGGGCTTCACGACGACGGTGTTCATGGGCGAGCTGGCGGGGAGTCAGTCCCCGGCCACCGCGTTCTCGCCGATCGTCGGCGCCGAGCTAACCGCGCGGGGCAGGACGGCGTCCGGTTCCGTGCCGCTGCGGCCCGATTACGAGCACGCGCTGTTCGTCGTGACCGGTCGGGCTGATGTTGACGGCGCCGTCCTGGCGCCGGGCCAGCTGCTGTACCTGCCCGCCGGGCGAGAGCGGGCGAGCGTGACCGCGCCCGCTGGCAGCAGCGTGATGCTGCTCGGCGGCGAGCCCCTCGGTGAGTCACTGCTGATGTGGTGGAACTTCGTGGCCCGCACCCCGGAGGAGATCGAGGCGGCGACGGCTCA
>JASIBJ010000741.1 GCA_030045215.1 Streptosporangiaceae bacterium
TGGTGGCCGGCGGTGCCCTACCCCCTCGGGGAGAGGCAGGGCACCAGGTACGCCGGCCCAGGGGGTGGTCGGCGCGCAACGGATCAGAAGCCGGGGTTCGCGGTGGAGATGTCGTAGCTGGAGCCCCAGTACCACTGCGTCGCCGAGGCACCAGGCACCATGTGCGGCACCCCGGTCGGGTCGGCGATCCACCAGCGCACGTGCGACTGCTCCGCGCCCGGCAACGCCGCCCTGACCGCCGCCTGCGCCGCGCTCCACTCCGACTCCATCGTGTAGATGATCGCCTGACCCTGCGGGTCGGCCTGCAGCTTCTGCGCCGCCCAACTGCCCGCCTGCGTCGGGGTCACGTCTCCAGGCTCGACATCCAGCGCGCTGGCATGCGGGTCCGAACCGTTGGTGTCGATCCACAGCACCTGCTTGCCGGCCACGGCCGACGGCGAGACCGCGAACGGTCCGTCGGCATAGGTCGCTATCTCGTGACCGGCTGGGATCGCCGACGGCGTCACGGAGTCATAGATCTCATACGGTTGGGCCGACGGGGAATCGCCGCCCACGGACGGCGCATCCGCCCCGCGCGCACTCACGTCCTCAGCGGCGGGCCGCACGCCGGAACCGGCTGCGGGATCCAGCACTGCGGTCATCTGGCCGTGCGCCTGCGGAGCCAGGGTCGCCGCAGCACCACCGCCGGTCAGGGCGGTCTGGCCGCTGATCGCCGCCGCGCCGGCAGGGGCAGCGGTCGCCACGCCGGCGGCGCCGGCGCCAACCAGCGCTGCCGCGGCACCGGTGAACATCAGCGCCTTGCCGCGGCACCGCACGGCACCATAACCGCGCAGAGCGTCGATCAGTCGGGCAGTGCGAGGCATCTGGGCGTCCTTCCCGTCAGTACTGGCCGCGCGGCCCGGGCGACCGGCCCGGCGTCCGTCACGGTGAGCAACAGGAGCTTCGACGCCGAGCGAGCAAAGCCGGTTTCGCAGTGAGACGCACTTCACTACTTGCGGGTAACAATGAGGCGTCGTTATCCCGAAAAGCAGTCACATAGTGCACGGGCACCTCGGGTGCCTCACCCGTCGCCGCCGTTTGCCGTAAAACCGGCATACCCTCAGGTACCGGTCGGCTTCCGCCCGCGAAGAGCCCCAGCTCATGAGCCTGCAATCGGTTGATCGGCGGCACCTCCGGTCCCGATAGTGGGAAGAGTGAGCAACACCTGGAGGCGGACAAGATCATGACGGCGTGCGGAGATGCGATCACCGGCCCAGCACGACGGCCGCGCAACCTGTCGGCCCAGGCTGCAGGGAGCATTCACGATGACGCGACGGCGACCTCCCTTGGGTTCAGGGGCGGCACCGTGGCCGGAAGCATCCACATGGACCAGTTCCCTCCGCTGCTGCTGGAGGCGTTTGGTCCAGGCTGGTTCGAGTCCGGCAGCCTCTCCCTCTACTTCCGGCACGCGACCATTGATGGCGAACCGGTCATCGCGCTGCTCGGACGCCCGCCTGGCGGCGAACGCGATGCCCAGGTGCGAGCGTGGGCGACCACTACCGACGGCACGCTCGTGGCGGAGGGCACGGCGGCTGCGGGCTCCCCGGCCGCCGTGTCCGCGCTGCGCAGCCGCGACCTGCGCGCGGTCGATCCGGCGGAACTACGGATCCTCGCCAGCCTGCGACCCGGTGAGGCGATCGGCGACTGCCGGGTTACGGTCGATGGCGAGCGGCAGCGTGCAGTCATCAGCCACGGAGCGATGACCGAGCCGCTGGACTGGTACACGAGCTCGTCACCTTGGGGCGGGCCAATCGCCGCGCCGTCGACGGTGGTCAACCTGCTGTATGCCGACCTGATCGCCGGGCTGCGGGCGGCCATGGGCAAGCACGTCGGCCTGTTTGGCGCGATCGAGATCCGGTTCCTGAACGGCCCAGTGTTCCTCGGCCGCGAGTACCGCGTGACGGGCGAGGTCGTGGCGCTCAGCCAGACGCCGAAGACCGAAGTCCTGTGGTTCGACAGCCGAGCTCTCGATGAGGCCGACCGGCCGGTCGCGGACATGCGGATGATGCTTCGCCAGATGAAGCAGTCCTCCCCGCGGTACTCGGACGCGCAGGCGACGAGCGCCCCCTGAACCGCTGCCCGCCCGGCTCACGCCCGGCACGCTTACGCCGAATGCGAAACCGCGTTCTGGCCTGCCACGCGTCGGGTTAGCGTGATCTGACCCACGGGTCGGAGCGCAGAACGTCGCTCGCGGTCAGGAAGGCAACGTGATGGTCGATCCTGCCATGTTCAGCCAGCGCGCCCGTGCGCGTCGCTCCAAGCCGTTGCTGCGCACGACGCTCGGCGAGGTCCTGCGTCGCACCCGCCGCGGGCAAGGCCGGACACTGGCTGACGTAGCTCGCGCCGCGCGGGTCTCGATGCCGTACCTGTCCGAACTCGAGCGCGGCCGCAAGGAAGCCTCGTCAGAGATCCTGGCCGCGATCTGTGACGCGCTCGGCATCGAGCTGGCCGAGCTGCTCGCGGAGATCGGCCGCGACCTGGTTGATCGTCGCGTCCCCCGTCCCGCCGTCATCCGGCTGGACTCGGCGCGTGACGGACGCGACGGACTGGCCCCGCCTCAGCTACCCGGCTCCGGCGACGCCCTGCACCACCGCGACCGGGCCGTCGGCGGGTCCGGCGACGCCGTCTGCCTCCTCGCTGCCTGATCCTCAGCGTGCGGCAAGCTCGGCGGAGAATGCCTTGCGGCTGCTGATGACCTCGTCGGCGAGCCCATAGCCGACTGCCTCGCTGGCGCTGAAGGTCTTGTTCCTGTCCGTATCCGCCCTGATCTTCGCGACCGGGTGGCCGGTGTGCCTGCTGAGGATCTCGTCCACCTCCGCCCGGACCATGGCCACCTCCTTGGCCTGGATGGCCAGATCAGGGAGCGTGCCCTGCGCCTGGCTTGACGGCTGGTGCAGCAGCACCCGCGCGTGCGGCAAGACGGCCCGCTTGCCGGGCGCGCCCGCCGCCAGCAGCACCGCGGCCGCCGACGACGCCTGCCCCATGCACACGGTCGCCACCTCCGGCCGGATGAACTGCATCGTGTCGTAAATCGCGGTCAGCGCACTGAAGGAGCCGCCGGGCGAGTTGATGTAGAGGCTGATCTCCAGGTCCGGACTGGCGGCCTCAAGGTGGAGCAACTGCGCCATCACGACGTTGGCGACGCCGTCGTCAATCTCGGTCCCGAGGAAGACGATCCGCTCTGACAGCAGCCGTGAGTAAACGTCGTAGGCCCGCTCACCGAGCGGCGTCCGCTCCACGACGGTGGGGATGGTGTACTGGCCCATGCTCAGAACCTCGCCATCCGGGTCGCGACGGCGGGACGGACGTCATCGACGGTCTCGACGATGTGGTCGATCATCCCGTACTCGAGGGCTTCCTCGGCGCTGAACCAGCGGTCGCGCAGGCTGTCCTGCTCGATCCGCTCGACCGGCTGACCCGTGTGCTCGGCAGTTAGCCTGATCATCAGCTTTCCGGTCCGCTCCAGCTGGGCAGCATAGATCTCCACGTCGGCCGCGGTACCGCCGAACCCCGCCGATCCCTGGTGCATCAGCACCTGAGCATGCGGCAGGCTGAAGCGCTTGCCCCGGGTTCCGGCACACAGCAGGAACTGGGCCATGCTCCCGGCGAGCCCGAGTGCCAGCGTGCTGACGTCGTTAGGGATCAGACGCATCGTGTCGTAAATCGCGAGCCCGGCGCTGACCGAGCCGCCCGGCGAATTGATGTAGAGGCTGATGTCACCGCGCGGGTCTTCGGCCGACAGGAGCAGCAACTGCGCGCAGAGCCGGTTCGCCACCCGGTCGTCCACCTCGGTGCCGAGCACGATGATGCGCTGGTAGAGGAGCCTGGTTATCAGCTGATCATCGAGCGTCCCTGCGGCAATGGTGGGCTCGCCAACGGCAGCACGCATGCTCTTCCTGCTTTCGGCTTCATGGCTGGATCGTGATCGCACGACTCCACAATGGTTCGCGCAGGTCAGGGCGGCCAAATGAATCTGCTATCAGCAGACGGGCCGGACCTATGCCGGCAGCGGCCGGTCGCCGACGATGTGCTTCATGACCAGCGTCGAGGTCAGTCGCTGCACGCCCGGCAGCGCGGTGAGCTGCTGGTCGTAGAGCTGCTGATATGCGCCGAGGTCGGCCGCCAGAACGCGCAGCAGGTAGTCGGGATCACCGAACAGCCGCTGCGCCTGCAGCACCTGCGGGATCGCGGCGACGGCTCGCTCGAATCCGGCGACGGTGTCGCGGTCTTCCTGGCGCATCGTGACGAACACCAGCGCCTCGAAGCCCAGACCGAGCGCGGCCGGGTCGACGATGGCCCGGTAGCCGCGGATTACGCCTGCCCGTTCCAGCTCGCGCACGCGGCGGTGGCAGGGCGAGACGCTCAGCCGCACGCGAGCGGCCAGGTCGGTGATCGTGAGCCGGCCGTCCTGTTCCAGCTCAGCAAGAATCTTCCGGTCAATGGCGTCTATGCCGAAGAACTTACTTCTAGTCACCTCCAGAGCGCAAATTCCAGGAACACTTTCGGGCTGAACTGACCTAGCGTTTCCGGTGAGGACGGACCTGGCCCAGCAGGGGCCGGCGCGCGAAAGCGGGGCCGGAGCAATGACTGGAAGCGCGATCGCGGCGTTCCTGGCAGTAGACCTGCTGCTGGTGCTGACCCCCGGTGCCGACTGGGCCTACGCGATCGCGGCCAGCGTCGGCGGCCGGTCTGTCCCGGCGGCCGTCGGCGGCCTGGTCGCCGGCTATGCCGGGTACACCGTGCTGGTCATGACCGGGCTCGCGGTGATGCTCGCGCGAGCGCCCGGCCTGCTGACCGGGCTCACGATTGCGGGCGCCGGATACCTCGTGTGGCTCGGCGCCGGCACTCTCGCCGGTCATCGCGCTCTAGTCCCGTCGGCCGGCGGCGCAGGCAGTGCTAGCGGCGGCACGGCCTCCGCACCGGGAGCCCAGTCGCGCTGGCGCGCAGCCGCGCGGGGCGCGGCAGTGAGCGGGCTGAACCCTAAGGGCCTGCTGCTCTACGTCGCCCTGCTACCGCAGTTTGCGCGCCCCAGCGCGGGCTGGCCGATCGAGGCCCAGATCGGCCTGCTCGGCGTGCTGCACATGAGCGACTGCGCGCTCGTCTACTCGGCCGTGGCCGCGCTCGCCCGCGGGCTGCTGCGCGGGCGTGCAGCCGCGACCCGCATCTTCGCCCTGACCTCGGGCGCGGTGATGATCACGGTGGGAGCGGCCCTGCTGATCGAGAGGCTGACGCGAATCGGCGTCCTGCGGTAGCCGCGGCTAGGCGCGAGACGGCGCCGCTACCCCCTCGACACCGGCAAGTGCCACAAGGCAGTCTTGACCCTCATGAAATTTCTTATCTCCGCGGACATGGAAGGCGCGACCGGGGTCACCTGGCCTGGTGACGTGGAGCCGGGCACTGAGCAGTGGCAGCGCTGCCGGCGGATGTTCACCTCCGACGTGAACGCCGCCATCGCCGGGTTTTTCGACGCGGGCGCGGACGAGGTGCTGGTCAACGAGGCTCACTCGACGATGCGTAACCTCCTGCTCGAGGAGCTCGACACCAGGGCGGTGATGCTCACCGGCCGCCACAAGGACCTGAGCATGGTCGAGGGCATCCAGGACGAGTCGGTCCAGGCGGTGGCATTCCTGGGTTATCACGCTGCCGCCGGCGCCGAGGGCGTCCTCGCTCACACCTATCTCGCCAACTCGATCACCAGCGTGCGGGTCAACGGCGAGACCGGCAGCGAGGGCCGGCTCAACGCGCACGTGGCGGCCGAGTTCGGGGTTCCGGTGGTCCTGGTCACCGGGGACGACCGGACCTGCACGGACGCGGCCGGCTACGCACCGCAGGCGCTGGCCGTCGCGGTCAAGGACTGCGTCAGCCGGTACGCGGCCGTCTGCCGGCCGCCGCAGCAGACCGCCGCCGCCATCACCGCCGCCGCGGCCCAGGCGGGAAAGCTGGCCGGACGCCAGGCGCCCGCCGACCCGCCGGCTGGCGGCTACACCGTGGAGATCGAGGTCGACTCCGCGCAACTCGCGCAGGCCGCTGCGATCGTGCCGACTGTGCGGCGGACCGGCGACCGCACGGTCAGCTACCAGAGCCAGACGGCGTGGGACATGATCCGCTGCTTCAAGACGGTCACGACGATGATCACCGCCGCGATGGAGCAGAAATTTGGCTGAGCGCCGAGCAGGACCCACGGCAGGCGAGCAGGGCACGGCCCGTGCCGAGCAGGAAGCGGTCGCCTTCGCCTCCGACTTGATCCGCATCGACACGACCAACCGCGGCGGCGGTGTCGGTCACGAGCGCCCGGCGGCCGAGTACGTGGCCGAGCGGCTCGCGGAGGCCGGCCTGGAGCCGGTCCTGCTGGAGTCGGCCCCAGGCCGCGCCAACGTGGTGGCCAGGATCGCGGGCGAGGACCCGTCGGCGGACGCGCTGCTCGCGCACGGTCACCTGGACGTGGTTCCGGCCGAGCCGGCCGACTGGGCCAGGCACCCGTTCGGCGGCGAGATCGCCGACGGCATGCTGCACGGCCGCGGTGCGGTCGACATGAAGAACGCCGACGCGGTCCTGGTCGCCGTGGCCCGGCATCTCGCCCGCGCCGGCGTGCGGCCGCGCCGGGATGTCGTACTCGCGTTCACGGCGGACGAGGAAGACACCGCCGCCTACGGTGCGGGGTGGCTGGTGGAAAACCATGCCGGCCTGTTCGACGGCTGCACCGAGGCGATAGGCGAGTCGGGCGCGTTCACCTTCCATGCCGGGAACGAGGTGCGTCTGTACCCGGTGGCGTCCGCGGAGCGGGGCACGGCCTGGCTAAAGCTAACCGCGCGCGGCCGGGCCGGCCACGGCTCGAAGGCTAATGCCGACAACGCGGTGGCGAAGCTGGCTCACGCCGTCACGCGGATTGCCGACCATCGGTGGCCGGTGCGGCTCATTCCTACCGTCCGCGCCGCGATCTCGGCGCTCGCGCAGTCGGCCGGCGTGGCGCCGGCCGAACTCGAGGACGAAGCCGCGGTCGCCCGCACGCTCAGCCGGATCGGCCCGGCCGCCGTGCTGGTCGCCAACACGATCCGCAACAGCGCCAACCCCACCATGCTGGCCGCCGGCTACAAGGTGAACGTGATCCCGGCCGAGGCGACTGCGTGTGTGGACGGTCGGATGCTGCCGGGGTACGAGGCGGAGTTCGAGGCGGCTCTGGACGAGCTGACCGGCCCGGACGTGAACTGGGAATTCCTGCATCGCGAGGTGCCGCTCGAGGCTCCGGTCGACGCGCCGATCGTGACGGCGATGACGGACGCTCTGCTAGCCGAGGATCCGGGCGCGCAGGTCGTGCCGTACTGCATGAGCGGCGGCACGGATGCGAAGCAGTTCTCCCGGCTCGGCATTGCCGGATACGGCTTCACGCCGCTACGGCTGGCGCCCGACTTCGACTACTACGAGATGTTCCACGGCGTCAACGAGCGGGTTCCGGTTGCCGGAGTGGAGTTCGCGGTGCGCGTGGTCACACGCTTCCTGACCGCCGCATGAACGGGAGAGCCGGGCGCCGGCCAGCCACGACCTCGGCGTGGCCTGGAACATCGCCGATAGGGTCGCGGTCATGTACCTGGGGCGGATCGTCGAGACCGGGCCGGTGAGCGAGGTGCTGCTCCGCCTCCGCCACCCCTGCACCCAGGCGCTGATCTCGGTGCTCCCGGCACTGCCCGGCGAAGGAGCGTCCACCAGCCTCATCGCCTGTCATCTGGCCGACCTTGACCAGTCAGCGCTGCTGGCGCCCAGCGAGCCATACCGGCAGGGAGCCTCATGACGGCCGGGGCGGCCGGATCGGGACCTGCGGACGGCGGGCCGTGCTCATTAGCCAGGCCGCCAGCGTTGCGGCCGGGAGACCGGGTTGCGGTGCTGTCCGCGAGCAGCCCGGCCAATCAGGCTGAGCTCGCAGCCGGCCTGGACGCGCTGCGGTTCGCGGGCCTGGAGCCGGTGGTCTATCCGAGCGCCACCGACGACGGCAGCACGCGCAGCTATCTGGCCGGCGACGACAAGCTGCGGTCCGGTGACCTGTCCGCGGCGCTCGCCGATCCGGCCATCGCCGGGATCATCTTTGCCACCGGCGGTTACGGCGCGCAGCGCACCCTGGCCGCACTGGACTGGGACACCCTGGCCGACCTGCCGCCGAAGGTGCTGGCCGGCTATTCGGACGCGACCGCGATCCTGGAGGCATTTGCGGCCAGGCTCGGCTGGGCCAGCCTGCACAGCCCGATGGTCACCTCCTCAGGTGACACCGCGCATTACTCGTTCGGGTCGCTGCTGCGCGCGCTCATGCGCCCCGATCAGGCCCTGATCACGCAGTACCCGGGGGCGGTCACGCTGGCTGGCGGCGTCGCCCGCGGGATCACGCTGGGCGGCAACCTGACGTTGCTCGCGTCGTCGGTCGGCACCGACACCTCGCTGCCCGCGCGCGGCGGCGTCCTGCTCGTCGAGGAGGAGCACGAGGACCCGTACCGGGTCGACCGCATGCTCACCCAGTTGCGACGCAGCGGCTATCTGGACGGGGTGGCCGGGATCATCGGCGGGACGTTCACCGGCTGCGGCGAGCCCGCGCTGATCGAGGACATCCTCACCGAGCGACTCGGTGACCTCGGAGTACCACTCGTCGCCTGGGCCAACGTCGGCCACGGCGGGCACCAGCAGGCCTACCCGATCGGCATCGCCGCCGAACTGGACGCCGACGCCCGTACCCTGCGCCTGCTTGACCCGCCGCTACGCATGGGCAGCTAGGTGGCGAGGGCGCTCTGCGGGAACGGGATCTTGTCGTACACGTCCAGCAGCAGGGGTTCCTGCCCGCCCGCCATTTTTCCTCGCCCCGCTCTGCAACCTCCTGACCGGCTCGGGCGCTGTATCCGGTCGAGAGTGAGGACAGGGCGATCCGCCCGGCCGCCAGGAGAGAGGTGTCGACGCGCATGACGCCCGCTGACCGAGAGGAATTCGTCAGCTTCGCGACGGCCGTCGCGCCCCGGCTGCGGCGTACCGCCTACCTCATGTGCGGGAACTGGCACACTGCCGAGGACCTGACCCAGACCACGCTGACCAAGCTGTTCGCCTCGTGGGACCGGATCAGACGCCATGAAGCACTGAGCAACTACGCCCTGCGCACCCTGCTTAACACCTACCTGGCAGAAAAGCGCAGGCGGCGGTCGCGCGAGCTCCCGACGGCCGACCTACCCGACCGGGCCGTGCTGACCGACTCGCCCGAGCAGCGGATGGACATCATGGCGGCCCTCGCCAAGCTGTCGCCCAGGGGTAGGGCGATCGTGGTGCTTCGGTACTGGTCCGACCAGAGCATCGAGCAGGTGGCCGATCTGCTGGCCTGCTCGCCAGGAAACGTCAAGAGCCAGAGCACCAGAACCCTGCAGCGGCTGCGGCTGCTCCTCGGCGAAGACCTGACCGAACTGGACACAGGCAGCAATGTCCGCAGTGATGCGATCACGGGGATCAGTCATGAGTGAGACCAGGCTTACCCAGCTGCTCGACGAGGCCATCCGGCCGGAGCCGCCGATGGGGTCAGTGGTCACCGCCTCGATGCGGGCCGGTGACCGGCTGCGCCGGCGGCGCCGGATCTCGGCCACCGCGATAGCCGCGGCCGTCACGGCGCTCGCCGTCACCGCGTTCGCCGTCGCCCTGAGCTACCGGCCTGCTCCAGCCGCACCCACTGGGGTCCGTCACACCTGGGTGGCCTTCATCGAAACCTCGCTGCGCACAGTGGTCGCTGTCGACCTGGCCACGGGCAGGCAAAGCCGACCCATCCGCGTGCCGACCATCTCGGGCCTACTGCCGTACGGGCAGGCGATCCTGAGCGCGCAGGACGGCCAGACCGTCTGGGTCACCAGCCCCAACGAGATGACGCCGATTAACGCCCTCACAGATCAAGCTGGCCCGACCATCCATTTCGCCCAGGACACCACGACCGCAGTCATTCTGGCCGACGGGACCCGCGCCTACGTGGCTTCGGGCACCGGCGGGGTCTTGGTAGTCGATCTCACCAACCGGAAAGTGCTAGCGGAAATCAAGGTACCGACGTGCCAGTACCTGGTGTTGAGCCCCGACGGCAGCCTGGTCTATGCCTACACCGACAAGGGCATCGCCGTCATCAGCACAAGGACGAACCTGGTGCTGGAAACCTTTCCCGCTCCCCTGCCCCCGTACGAGATCTCGGTGGCGCCGGACAGCACGACGGCCTACGCGTTCGTCGAGCGCTACGCGTCACTTTCGGACATGCAGCCGGAGGGATGGTCCGCACAGGTGGAGCGCATCAGCGTGGCAACCGGCGCGACGAGGACCTTCACGATCCGGCATTCGGATGCTGCGGCGCTGGCCCCGGAT
>JASIBJ010000076.1 GCA_030045215.1 Streptosporangiaceae bacterium
AACGAACTGACCAACGACGGGCTCGTGCTGCGCTACCGGCCCACGCAGACCGATGACGGTCTCGGCGGCGATGAGGGCACGTTCACGATCTGCTCGTTCTGGCTAGTTTCGGCGCTGGCGATGATCGGCGAAACGCAGCACGCGAGGGCGCTGTGCGCCAAGCTGCTGTCCCTGGCCAGCCCACTGCAGCTGTACGCCGAGGAAATCGACGCGGCGAGCGGCATGCACCTGGGCAACTTTCCGCAGGCCTTCACCCACCTGGCTCTGATCGACGCTGTCCTCCGGGTGGTCGCGGCTGACCAGGCGGAGGCGGCCGGCTAGGGCCCCGCCTCGTTCCCGTAAAAGTAAGCCCCGCCACGGAAACACCGCGGCGGGGCTTGTGCTGCCGCCACGGAGGGACCGCGGCGGGGCTTGTGCAGGCTGGCTACATCCGCATCGAGCGCATCCTCGCGTCCTCGCTCCGGTTGCGACGCAGTAGAGCCCAGAGGGCAACCGCGCTCAAGGCAACGATGAGGATGCTCCAGAACGGCGTGTACGGCAGGACCATGAAGCCCGCTATCGCCGTGAGCAGGGCGAACGCGATTGCGGCGACTCGCCCGAAGGGCAGGCCGAGCAGGTGGCTCGACCCGGCGGCGAACAGCAGGATGCCGAGGGCCAGCAGAACCCAGCCCCAGGAGTCGACAGGGAGGTGATAGGCGTAGCCAGGTAGTGACGGGTAGAAGTGGTTCCGGACGATCAAGGCCAGGCCGGCGAGGAAGGCCAGCATCCCGGCGAGAATTGACGTGACTCCGCCGAGGCCGGTGCGCTCGGTCGTCTCGGTCCGTCCGGCCGTGGCGTAACCCGGCGGGGCGGTCTCGCGTCCATACGAGGTCGAGGTAGGTTCGGTGCTGCTAGCCGGCTGATCACGCAGGGTCGTGCTCGTCGCTCCGGCGTCCGCGCCGGTCCCGCTGACGTCCCCGCCGCGGTCCGAAACGTCCCCGGTGCTGCGCTGCGCGGGCTGGGCTCCGGACTGGGTCCGCGTGGATCGATTCTGTGCTCTCCTCATCAGATGCACTCCCCTCTGACCTGACCGGTGGGGCATGCGCCGCCTGGTCGAGCCAGGGCAGCAACAGCCCGCGTGCTGGCCGGTTGTCCGGGTCGTTCTTCCTTGAACGCTACGGAGGGCGCGCCAGGGGCTGCATCACCCAGCCTGGGTGAACACCCTGCCGGGTAGTCAGGTGGCGGATTGCGGATCTTGACCGGAAAGATGACGCTCTGGGACAAGCCAGAAGGTCCCCTGGATTGGAGGGCCATAACGTCACATGCACCAGCACGGTTGCTGGGCAGGTTGACTCGCCTCACCCCCGGGTATGCCTGTTAGGAGGCTTTGAGCTGGTATTTCGCCGCGCCGGGTGAATCTCGCGAGGAGTTGTCTGGCCGCTCTCGGAGAAGAGCCAATCACGTGGCCAGGTGGCGCGACGGAGTCGGGGAACCGCGGTGGGTGAGCCGCGGCGGGTCGGGGTGATCGGCGGTGGAACGGGGTGGCCGCGACGATGGATCGGTCGCGGCAGCGGCGCGGCAGTCCGGTGAGTCGGGCCCCGCGAAGGGGCGGCAGCTTCGTGAGCCGGCCGCCGCGAGGGGGCGGCAGTTCAGGGGATCGGCCGCCGCGAGAGGGTTGCAGGTAGAGGAACCGGCCGCCGGAATGCGGCAGCTCGGGGGATCGGCCGCCGCGAGGCGGCGGCACGTCGGGGGGGCGATGGCGATAACGGTCGGTGGTCTTGTCACATCCGCTGATCGCGGTCCTGGCCTGCTCGAAGACAAGCTGCAGAAACCCGACCTGGGACTTGCCATCGTGCGACGACCGCGGGTCGACGAGCTGATGAAGCAGGCGACCCGGCACCGGGTAACGCTGGTGACCGGGCCGGCCGGAGCCGGGAAGACGGTGGCGTGTGCGTGCTGGGCAACGACGCGGTCGGCCGGCAGCCCGGTCGCCTGGCTCACAGCCGACGCCGCCGACCGCGAGCCCGCCCGGTTCTGGCGATACCTGATCACCGCGCTCGCGCGCGCGGGTGTCGTGACGGCAGTCGACGCCGACCAGCTGAGCGACCGTGCGGTCGTGGATCCATCCGGCCTGCCCCAGGAGGTCGTGGGCCGGATCGCGGCCGCAGGCATCTCGGCCTCGCTGGTCATTGATGATGTCCACGAGCTGGCTGGTTCGCAGGTGCTCGCCGGCCTCGACGAGCTGGTACACCATGCGCCAGCCGAGTTGCGGCTGGTGCTGGCCGGACGGAACGCACCCGGCCTCACGCTGGCGAAACTCAGGGTTTCCGGGCAGCTCGGTGATGTCGGGCCCGCCGACCTGGCGTGCACGAGTCACGAGGCCGACGCCTTCCTGGCCAGCTTGGACCAGCCGCCCGATCAGCGGCTCCGGGCGATGATCATGAATCACAGCGAAGGCTGGATGGCCGGGCTCCGTCTGCTGTCGATGTCGCTGCGTTTCGGCCAGGCCGCGGGCGGTTCGGACTTGGCCGCGGGCGGTTCGGACTTGGCCGCGGGCGGCTCGGACTTGGCCGCGGGCGGCTCGGACTTGGCCGCGGGCGGCTCGGACTTGGCCGCGGCCACCGAGCTCATCGCCGATTACATCAGCGACGAGATACTCACCCCGCTGCCGTCCGCCACCAGGCAATTCTTGATGCGGACATGCCTGACCGAACTGGTGCCGCCCGACCTCGCGCACGTACTGACCGGC
>JASIBJ010000077.1 GCA_030045215.1 Streptosporangiaceae bacterium
CGCTGACTGTCTTAGCCTCGTCCTCGAGGCCAACGTAGCGGGACCCTCGCAGGGCCTGGCCCTGGTACCAGGCTGCTTGCCTCCCTTGAGCCGCCAGGTCTGCGAGGTGCTGACGTTCGTCTTCAGTGACGCCGTACAGATCGCACAGATCCCGGACGTCTCGTGCGCTGGCTCCTCGCTGGCCGGTTTCCAGGCGACTTACCTTCGACGGCGAGCACATGAGCCGCTCAGCAACCTGGTCGACTGTCAGCCCGTGTTCGGTGCGCAAGTTCCTGAGACGTACGCCAAGCTCACGGCGGCGTGCGGTCGGGCTGCCGGATGCTGGCAACTTGCGTCCCGTCCCTCCCGCTGACCACGCTTCGCCTCAGTGGACGATTTTCGGTCCGATGCCGCACTCTATTGCCTTCAAATGGCACTTGCCAATGGCTATTGCCAAACCGCACCATTGAATCAACCAGGCAGTTTCCTCAAGACTCGCTCGCTGAGTGAGCCGGCGAGGCGGCAGGGGGCCGCCTTGAAAGATCGCCGCCGTGATGATCACGGGAGGCGGAGGGGAGGCGCGTCTGGAGTAGCCCCTGGGCGATGAGAGCGCTAACAGCAGCGCGACCTGCTCCTGCAGCAGTGCCGGCGGATGGCACCGAGAGCCGCCGGCAGCCGTACCCGCGGAAGAACGGGCCCCGAACGCACAGCGCGGCCGATGTTCGCCGCATCGACCGCGCTATTAACACCAAGCCAGCCCAGGACGGGACAGGTCGGCGATGAGGATCATGCTAGACCGCCACGGTGACAGATTGCAACCGTTGGTTTGTCTGCCGGTAACTATCGCCTGACCTGTCCTGACGGCATTAGCCAGTCAGGAGCGGTCGATGCACGTAGTCGTTGTCCTGATCGCTGTCGCGCTGGTCGCGTTCTGGCGGGCGATTGCCCGCCTAGTGCTCGCGCTCATTGTGATCGCGATCCTGGTCGCGCTCGGCACCGGGCTCGTGGAACTCATGCACGTCATGCACGGAGCCCACCTGTAGGGAAGAACTGTCGGCCGGCATGTCCCCGCGATGCAGGCGGGTAGTGCCGGCCGGCGGCGCGAGCGCGAGGCCTCTCCTGCAATTGCGTCGTGCAAGTATCGCGTTCCCTGTATGCGGCGAGCTGCACGGAAGTATCGTGTCTGCCACGTTGTGCGATGGCTTGGCTCTTGCCCGTAGTTGTTCTGGAGCCGCGATGCGATTCAGCATCCTTGGACCGTTACTGGCCGAAGCCGACGATGGGTCTCCGCTGGCTCTGTCCCGGCCGTCACAGCGGGCGACGCTGGCAGTGCTACTGCTACACGCCGCGCAGCCTACGACCAAGACCGTGCTGATCGAGGCGCTGTGGGGGGACAGCCCGCCAGGCGACGCGGACACCGCCCTGCGAGTACGAATGCGCGATGTCCGGCGCGCGCTGGCTGGCCACAAGCGCGTTGAGACGCGTCCGGCGGGCTACCAGATTGTCGTCAAGCCAGGCGAACTGGACGCCGACAACTTCCGGGCAATGGTCGGGCACGGCCGCGCCGCGCTGGATGGTGGCAATGCCGAGAACGCCGCCCGGCTGCTCGAGCAGGGCTGCCGGCTGTGGCGCGTTCCGCCGCTGGCCGACGTTCCCGATACGCCACTGATGCGCACCATCGCGACGGCGCTGCTTGAGCAGTGGCGCGACTCGCGGGAGTGGCTCACCGACGCCCGCCTCGCGCTTGGCCAGCACCACGAGATGCTCAGCCAGATCCGGGCCGTCATCGCCGGTGATCCGCTGCCCGAGCACCCGCATGTGCAGCTCATGCTCGCGTTGTACCGCTGTGGCCAGAAGGCAGCCGCCCTCGACGCTTACAGCCGGCTGCGCGAGCTGACCACGCGTGAGTTCGGCCAGGAACCCGGTCCCGAGGCGCGCCAGCTGCTTGCGCAGATCCTCGCAGACAGTCCGGCACTGGATTTCAGGCCGCGAGCGCTCGCCGCGACGGGCCAGAGTCCTCGCCCGGTGTGGACACCGCTATGCCAGCTGCCTGCCCCGCCGCCAGACTTCACCGGGCGCGTTGTGGCTATTGAGGGGCTGGCCCGGCGCATGCCCGCGAGCGAAATGGCGGTGACCGTGGTGACCGGACCGCCAGGCGCCGGCAAGACCGCGCTCGCCGTGCAGGCGGCCCACCTTGCCCGCGAGGCGTTCCCTGACGGCCAGCTCTACGTCGGTCTCGGCGGGCGAAGCGAGCCGAGGCAGCCGGCGGCCGTCCTCGGCGAGGTGCTCCGCTCGCTCGGTGTCCCGGCCGCTAGCGTTCCCGGCGCGATGCCGGAACGAGCGGCTCTCTACCGCTCACTCCTGGCGGGGCGCAGGGTGCTGGTACTGGCCGACGACGTGACGGCGGCGGCTCAGGTGCGCCCGCTACTGCCCGGCTCTCCTGGCTGCGCGGTGCTCGTAACCAGCAGCTCCCGGCTTTCTGATCTGGAAGGCGCGCACAGCATCGAAGTCGGCCCGATGAGCCAGGACGAAGCCATCGCATTTCTCAGCAAGATCGTCGGGACAGACCGCCTCGCCGCCGAGCGCTCGGCGGCTGCGGCCATCGCGTCCGCCTGCGACGGACTTCCGCTTGCACTCCGCGTCGCCGGAGCCAGGCTCGCGGCGAGTCCGGCATTGCGCCTGGCTGACCTGGCCGGTGTTCTCTCGTCTCCCGCACGCCTCCTCGCCGAGCTCACGATCGGGGATCTGTCGGTGGCGGGCCGTCTGAATGACGCGTGGCAGGCCCTGAGTCACGAGGCGCGCCATTCGCTGTGGCTGCTGGCGCAGGCCCGGCTTGCTGTCGTGCCTGGCTGGCTGGTCGCGGCGGTGACAGCGAATGCGCACGTAGCCGCGCGCACGCTGACGGACTCGGGCCTGCTGATGCCGGACGGGGCCTCGGGCAGCTATCAGCTCGCCCCGCTCCTCGAGATCTTCGCGCTTGCGCAGCAGGCACCGCGCGACGCGGACGCATCGCATGATGCTAAGGCCGTTCGAGAGCACGCCGCGAGGGCAGCCGGCCGACCGCGGTTCGCCTGGGCCGGATTCGCCGACTACGAGC
>JASIBJ010000742.1 GCA_030045215.1 Streptosporangiaceae bacterium
AGCCGGGTCGAATACTGCACCAGCCGAGTGCCGGCCTCGGAGGCCCGCAGCTGGCCGACCAGGCCGGCCGCGTGCCAGGTCGTTCCGCAAGAAAGCTGGCCCTGCTCAATCAGCAGCACGTCGGTCCAGCCAAGCGCGGTCAGATGGTAGGCGACGCTGGTGCCGATCACCCCTCCCCCGATGATCACGACCTGGGCGCGCGGGGGCAGTGCTGGCCCCAGGGGGCGACCCCCTGGAACCCCCGCAGCTGGCCCAGGGGAGCGACCCCCTGGAACCCCCGCAGCTGGCCCAGGGGGGCGACCCCCTGGAACCCCCGCAGAGCGCTGGCGCGCGGGCATCATCGTCAGTCCCCGTCCTGAACCTCGCGGAGCAACCGCGCGAACGCCGGGCTGGTGAAACCGGCCGCGGCCGCCTCGAACCGCTCCATGCCCCAGGCCCAGAAGTCGAAGTCCAGGTCGCTCGTCGCGCTCTGGATCGCGCCCCAGAGCGTCCAGCCGTACCTCGCGACGAGCCCGAACAGCTCGGCTCGCGCGATCCGGCTGCGTCGCGGCCGGCCGTAGTAGGCGGTGACGAGGGCAGCGAGCGCATCGCGGTCCAGGCCGCACTCCCCGGCGATGTTCCCGAGCTCGAAGCTCGGGTCGTTGTTGCCCGAGTACTCGTAGTCGATCAGCCAGATCCGCTCGCCGTCATCAATGAAGTTCGCTGCGAGCAGGTCGTTGTTGCAGGGCACCGTGCCCTCGTCTCCGGCCGCCAGGGCGGCGTGGGCGTCCGCGAAGGCGGGCAGCAGGCCCTCGTAGCCGACCGGGATGCGCATGCCCCTGTTCCTGGCCACGCTGTAGTAACGGGCCTGGATATCGAACATGTCGAAGTCACCGGCGAACCGGCCAGCGCCGTGCAGCGCGCGGCACGCGGCGGCGATTCTGGGGATCATCTCGGGCTCGCCGACGTCGTCATTGCCGAGCGTCTTGCCTTCGATGTAGCCGAGCACGAGCATGCGGTCCTGCGGCCGGTACTCAATCACGGGCGCGCCAACGCCCGCGGCCGCGGCCAGCACTGAGTTGCGGTATTCGTGCTCGCGATCGATGCCGAGCGAGCCGCCGTCGGACCAGAGCCTGGCGACGAAGGAACCGCGCTCCGTCGTGACGCGGAAGTTCTGGTTGGTTAGCCCGCCGGGCAGCACGCTGATCTGCATGACCGAGCCGGCCAGGCTCGGAATCGTGGCCAGCAGCTCGCGCGCCCGCGCCGACACCGGATCCTGTCCCTGCCCGTCAGCGGCCGGCACGAGATCCTGCCCGGGCTCGTCGGTCCTCGGCACCGGGTCGTGCCGCAGCTCGCTCACCACGGGCAATATCCCTCCTGGTTCCGGGGTTCGCGGGTCGTCCGCCCAGGCTGCACAACCGAGCACTCCGAACCGCGTTGCTCGCGTGCGGTACTGATGGCAGGTTACGAGGCAGAAACGCAAAGGTCTAGACAGAAGTGCCGGACATCCGGCCGGCCGCGCCGGGTGGGTGGTTTGCCTGTCGTGAATGCCGCGTATAGATCGCGCCGGTACAGATAGGGTCTGGACAGTTACCGCGCCACACCCCTACGCTACGCGTCATCTGAGGTCCCGAGCGGGACGAGGAGGACGAGCCGGTGAGCGCAACTTCGGATGTCAGCCGCAGTCACGACCGCGACACCGCAGATCTTGCCCGATTCGGCTACAAGCAGGAGCTCAGGCGGTCGCTCGGCCTATTCAGCTCGTTCGCGGTGGCGTTCAGTTACATCTCGCCATCGACCGGCATCTTCACGCTGTTCTCGCTCGGCCTGGTCACGCTTGGCGGCGTCTTCATCTGGACCTGGCCGGTGGTCGCGCTCGGCCAGTTCATCATCGCGCTGAACTTCGCCGAGGTGTCCAGTCATTTCCCCATCGCGGGCTCGGTGTTCCAGTGGTCGAAGTACCTCGCCCACCGGACCTACTCGTGGTTCACGGGCTGGATCTACTTGTTCGCCGGCATTATCACCGTCACGGCCGTGGTCGCCACGCTGCCGCTCGCGCTGATCCCCGCGCTGCAGGGCCTCGGCTGGCATAGCCTCGGCGTCGGCAGCTCGTCGACGGTGCTGCACACCCAGCTGGTGGTCGCGCTGATCACGCTCGTCGTGATCACCGTCCTCAACATCTACGGCGTCAAGCTGGTCGCGATCATCAATAACACGGGGGTGCTGTTCGAGATCCTCGGCATGTTCGTGTTCGCGCTGGTCCTGATGGCCTTCCACAACCACCAGGGCTTCAAGGTCGTGACTGACAGCAGCGGCCTGCACGTCGGGCCGAACACGTTCCTCGTCGCGATGTTCATGTCCCTGTTCGTGATCTACGGCTTCGACACGGCGTCCACGCTGTCCGAGGAGACCCGCAATCCGCGCCGCTCTGCGCCCAAGGCCGTGCTGTACTCCATCGTCGGCGCGTTCATCATCGGCGGGGTCTTCCTGCTCGGCACGCTGATGGCGATCCCGAACCTGCACAAGGCCATTGGAGCCTCCTGGGGGCCGGCCAACATCATCGAGGCCAACTTCCCGACCGCGTTCGCGACCATCTATCTGCTGGTGGTCTCGGCTGCCATTTTCGTCTGCTGCCTGTCGATCCTGGCGGCCACGATCCGGCTGTCGTTCGGTATGGCCAGGGACAACCAGCTGCCCTTCTCAAAGCCCTTGGCCAAGGTCTCCCCCACTCTGCACACCCCCATCTGGACCTGCATCACGATCGCGGTGATCTCGGCCATCCCGTTCATCCAGTACGACGGCGCGGGCGTCATTGCGATCGCGGCGACCGCGATGATCTACTTCAGCTATTTCCTCGGCAACCTCGCGATCCTGGGCGCCCGGCTGAAGGGCTGGCCGAAGACGAAGGCGCCGTTCCGGCTCGGTGGGTGGGGCCTGGTCATCAACATCCTCGGGCTGCTCTACGGCGGTGCGATGCTGGTCAACTTCGCCTGGCCACGCATCCAGAGCAACCCGACGCCAAAGCAGGAGGCGCTGGCACTCAACTTCCATGTCGGCTGGCTGAACGGTATCCCGATCCTGTGGACCGTCTTCGTCTTCATCGTCATCCTCGGGGTGCTCTACTACCTGATCGTCGGACGGCGCAAGGAATTCGCGCCGGTCACGGCCCCGCCCGATGGGGAACCAATCCCGGCAGCGGAGGGGGCTGCCTAGGACCTGGTGGAGCTGGACGGCGCGCCGTAGCGCCACGCCGGGTCCCGCCCCGTGATCCGGCGCCATGGCGGGGAGGGCGGCGCGCCGTCCACTGGGGCGGCGGCCTGCGACGACAGGAGGATTGGCGCGGCCGCCGCCCGCCAGGAGCTCATTCCGCGGCGAATCCGCGGAGAGGACACTAGGAGACATGCGCCAGGTCACGCCGGCCGCCCAGCCGCAGCCAGCACAGCCGCAGCCGACACGGCCGGTCCAGGCCGCGCCGGGGGCGCTGGCCAGGCTGACCTCGCTGGCCAGGAAGCCACCAAAGATCATCAGGCAGACCGGCGTCACCGCGCACGCGCAGATTGAAGACTGGCTTGCCAATGCTATCGCCGTGGGTCAACTCAGGCCGGGCGACCGGCTGCCGACCGAGTACGACCTCGCCGCCTGGCTCGGCGTGAGCCGGATGACACTGAGGCACGCGCTCGGCGAGCTAGCCCAGCGGGGACTGGTCACCAAGGCGGTCGGGCGCAACGGCGGCACGTTCGTAGCCGAGGCGAAGCTCGACCAGGACCTGACCACGCTCGCCGGCTTCTCTGAGCAGTTGCGCCGGCACGGCAAGGTAGCGGGCGCCACAGTACTCGCGGCCGCCAAGATCCCGGCCAGCGCGGCCGCGGCGGCGGCGCTAGGACTCGCCGAGGGCGATCCCGTGCACGAGGTCCGGCGGATCCGGCTCGCCGATGGCCGGCCGATGGTTATCGAGCACTCGCTGTTCCCGGCGGCTCTGTTTCCCGACTTGCTGGACTGCCGGCTGGACGGCTCGCTCTATGAGTTGCTCGAGGAGCGGTACGGGCAGCGCCCACACCGGGCGCGCGAGTTGCTTGAGCCGGTGGTGGCGGGGGTGCGGGAGGCGGAGGCCCTCGAGGTGGACGAGGGCGCCCCGCTCATGCTGGTGGAGCGGACTGCCTACTCGCAGTCCGGTCAGCCACTCGAGTTCGCGCGCGACCTCTTCCGCGGCGACCGGACCAGGGTCGTCGTGTGGACGTCAGAGCTAGCCGGAGAGCTCTAGTGGCAGTGCTGCTGGCTACGGGTATCGTCGGGGCGTTGTCGGTCGCGACAAGGAGCATGCGATGACGGTGAAGCTCGTAGTCCTGTACACCCAGCCGGAAGACGCCGCGGCATTCGATCAGGAGTACACCGAAGTGCACGCGCCACTGGTGGCCAAGATCCCCGGGCTGCAGCGCTTCGAAGCCGGCAAGCTCGTCACCGCGCTTGATGGTGGCGAGCACACCTATCACCGGATCGCCGAACTGTATTTCTCCGATCAGGCCGCGATGGACGCGGCGTTCGGGTCACCCGAGGGCGCCGCCACCGCGCAGCACTACGGTCGGATCGCCCCGCCCGGCTCGCGCATGTTCGTCCAGGTACTCGACGACTAACTCCGGCTAGCCCCCGGCTACCGGTTCGGGCGAGCCTGCGACCTGCCTCACGCGTCATACGCTGTCGCGATGGCAAAGGTGGGATTTCAGGAAGGGCTCACGGCCCCTGTGCGTGAACTTCCGCTCACGAGAGTGTCGCGGCGGCGTGGCGTGGGCGTGGCGTTCCAGTGGCGTCGACGCCTGTCGGCGTGCGATCATGCTGGCTCGACCCGATTTTGCCCTGGAGAGCTCTGCGGGGGAAGCAATGTGGTTCGGCCTGCTGGGCACTCTGCAGGTTCGAGTCGATCATGGTGAGATCAATGTCTCCGCCGCAAAGCAGCGAGTTCTGCTGGCGGCGCTGCTCCTGACGCCTGGGCAGGCCGTGTCGGCGGCCCGGCTCTCCGAGCTTGTCTGGGATGGCTTCCCGCCACGTCAGGCCGCCGTCACCTTGCGAAGCTACGTGAAGCGGCTCAGGCAGGTGCTCGGCCCGCCCGGTGCCGCCAGGATCATCACCGGCAGCATCGGATACCAAATCAACGCGACCGCGGCCGAGATCGACATCGCACAGTTCGACGATCAGGTGCGGATGGGCATCGGCGCCGCACAGTCGGGCGACTGGCAGCGCGCCCAGGGCTTGCTTGACTCGGCGCTTGCGCTCTGGCGCGGCAGCCCACTGGCCGACATCCCGTGCCAGGCGCTGCTGCTGGCCGAGGGGCCGCACCTGGAAGAGCAGCGGCTCCAGGCACTGCAGTGGCGGATCGAGGCCAGCCTCCAGCTTGGTCAGCACCACAAGGTCACGCCGCAACTCCAGGCGCTCACTGCCGCGCACCCGCTTCGCGAGCCATTCCACGGCCAGCTCATGATGGCCCTGTACCGGTCTGGCCGGCAGGCCGAGGCGCTTGCCGCGTATCGCACGGCACGTCGCATCATCGTCACGGAGCTGGGCCTTGACCCCGGGCCCGAGCTGCAGCTGCTGCACCAGCGCATCCTCGCAGGCGATTGTGAGCCCGTCGCGGCTGCCAGCCACGCCGTCGGGCAGCCAGCCTGGAGCGAACTTGCGCTCGCCGCGCCCGCAGTGGGGGACCAGGTGGGGCCCGCCGGCTACGCGGCACAGGTGCCGGTGCCGCGGCAGCTGCCAGCGCCGGTGGCGGGCTTTACCGGCCGCGACGCCGAACTGGCTGCGCTAACTAGCCAGCTCGGGCCCCGGCCCGAACCGAACGCGCCGGGTCCTGCCCTGGTGATCTCGGCGATCGGCGGCACGGCGGGGGTGGGCAAGACGGCGCTGGCGGTGCAGTGGGCGCATCGGGTAGCCGGGCGGTTCCCCGACGGGCAGCTGTACGTGAACCTGCGCGGCTACGACCCGGACGAGCCGGTCTCGGCGGCCGATGCGCTCGCCCGATTCCTGCGTGACCTAGGCGTGCCCGGTCCGGACATCCCGGCCGTGGCGGAGGAGCGCGCCGCCAGGTACCGCAGCCTGCTCGCTGGAAGGCGGGTGCTCGTCCTGCTCGACAACGCCGGATCAGCAGAGCAAGTGCGGCCGCTCCTGCCCGCGACTGCCGGGTGCACTGCGATAGTGACGAGCCGCGATGCCCTGGCCGGGCTAGTCGCCACCGACGGAGTCCGACGGCTCGACCTGGACGTCTTGCCGCAGAGCGATGCGATCGCGCTGCTGCGGTCGCTGACGGCCAGCCGGGTGGATGAAGATCAGGACGCAGTAAGGGCACTGGCGGACCTCTGCGCCCGCCTGCCGCTCGCGCTGCGGATCGCCGCCGAGCAGGCCGTCGCCCGCCCGGAGACCTCGCTCAGGGAGTTGGCGGCCGAGCTCGCGGCCGACCGGCTGGATGGCCTGGACGCCGGGGAGGACCGCGCCGATGTGCGGGCGGTGTTTTCTTGGTCCGTCCGGCAGCTGCCCGATGACGTAGCGAAGGCGTTCGCGCTGATCGGCCTGCACCCGGGCCTAGACCTAGACGTGCACGCTGCCGCCGCACTGACCGGCGCCACCGCGGCGCGGGCTGCCCGGGCGCTGGCCCGACTGCACCGGGCCAGCCTGATCCAGGCCGCCGGGAGCGGCCGTTACGGCATGCATGATCTGCTGCGCGTCTACGCTCGCGAGGAGGCTGTCGCCGCCGAGCAGGAGGGCGCCGGCGGCATCGGCGGCGAGTGTCACCAGGCCCTGACCCGGTTGTTCGACTACTACCTGGCCGCGACCATCGCCGCCATGAATGGCTTGTACCCGGCCGAAGCCCATCAGCGCCCGGCGGTCACGCCATCCGCAGCCGCTCGCGTACCAGCGACATCCGGGCCGGCGGCTGCGCGGGCGTGGCTGGACTCCGAGCGGGAGAACCTGGTCGCGGCGGTGGTGCACTGCGCTGGGCACGGCTGGCCTAAGCACGCTGCAGGCCTGGCCGAAGCACTGTTTGGCTACCTGATGACGGGCGGTCACCTGCACGAAGCGCAGACGATCTACGGCCACGCGCTTCAGGCCGCGCGCCGGTCCGGTGACCTGGCGGCCGAAGCGGAGGCGCTCAGCGGCCTTGGCGGCGTCGGCCTCGAAAGAGGTCACTTCCGCGACGCGGCCGGCCACTACCAGGCCGCGCTGGAGCGTTACCGCACGTGCTGCGACCGCGCCGGCGAGGCCCGGACCCTGATGAGTCTCGGGATCTCCGAGCAGTACCTGCGTAACGACGAGTCGGCGGCCGGCTATCACAGCAAGGCCATCATCGCCTTCGAGGACGCCGGTGACAGCCTCGGCACGGCGCGCGCGCTCAGCTACCTGGCCGGCGTCGAGACAGAGATGGGCTCCTACGATCGGGCAGCGCGGCACCTGCAGCTCGCGTTGGCAATACTCGGCAAGGAAAATGACCTCATCTACAAGGCCGAGCCGCTGGAGCGGCTCGGCATGCTCATGCTCCGCCGCGGCCAGCTATCGCAGGCAGCCGGCTACTTCGAGCAAGCCCTGGCCATCTACCGGCGCATCGATCACCGCAGCGGCGTGGGCTCGCAGCTACTGAGCCTCGGCGTCGTCGATCTGCGTGAGGGCCGCTACCAGCAGGCTGTCAGCTATTTTCAGCGGGCACTCACCCTGTTCCGGCAGACCGGCAACCGGTACGGCGAGATCAGGACGCTGCGAAACCTGGCCGAGGCCCTGAGGGGGTCCGGCCAGCTCACCGCCGCCCGGGCCGAGCTCCAGACAGCGCTCTGCCTAGCGGCCGAGACGGGCAACACCTACCAGGAGGCTGGCGCGCACAGCGACCTCGCCGAGAACTACCACTCCGCCTGCCAGGACGGGCCGGCCCGCCAGCACTGGCAGCAGGCTCTGGACCTATTTACCCAGCTCGGCGCGCCCGAGGCCGACCAGATTCGGTCCCTGATGAGCCTCGCCACGTTGGTCACCGGCAGCGGCAGCGCGACCGGGACAAGGACGCTCGCCTAGGGCGTCGCCGGGCAACGCCGGAAAAAGTGTCACACCGCCGTCAGCGACTCCGGCTCGCACGAGGTCATCTGCGACAACTCGATCAGCGGCGTCGGCTACGCGCCGCGCGACAGCCGGAAGTCGCTGCCGAACCCGAAGCCGCCGGCCTGGGTGCGGCCGGTCGACATCTTCTCGTTCGCGGCCGCGTACCGCCCGGAGGTCAAGGGCAACCGCTATGACGGCAGGCTTTACATTCCGCACTGACGAAACGACCGCCCGACGACGGAACGGGACTGACCAGGGGCCGGCCCCGTTCCGCTGGTAAAAGTCATACGGACCTGGCTGGCTGCGGGGCCGCGATCACCTCGAGGCTGCTGACCGGCTCCAGGCCGCTTATCTGCCACCCTCCCGCGGCGATCTCGACCGCCAGCCTCGCCTTGCCCACCCGCAGGCCACTGACCCGCAGCGGCAGGTAGCGATCGGGTACCTCGGGCGAGCACCAGAGCTGGCCGTCCGACACTTCCGGCGCGAACCGCAGCAGGCTGTGCAGCAACTGCAGCGGCGCGGCGGCGGCCCATGCCTGCGGTGAGCAGGACGTCGGGTACGGCACCGGTCCGGAGAAGTCGGCCCGCTCGAACCCGCAGAACAGCTCGGGCAACCGGTAACCGAACTGCTCGGCCGCGTCGACGACCGCGTCCGTGACGCGCTGCGCCTGGTCGATGAAGCCGTAGCGCATCAGGCCGGCGGCGCACAGGGCATTGTCGTGCGGCCAGACAGAGCCGTTGTGATAGCTCATCGGGTTGTAGGCGCCCATCGTGGTCGCCAGCGTCCTGATCCCCCAGCCGGAGAACATCTCCTCCGACATCAGGTGCCTGGCCACGGATGCCGCCTTGTCCTTGTCGGCGATGCCGGTCCACAGGCAGTGCCCGATGTTCGAGGTCAGCGCGTCGATCTTGCGTTTGTCCTTGTCGAGGCCGACCGCGTACCAGCCCTGTTCGGGCAGCCAGAACTGCTCGTTGAAGATGCGCTTCAGCTGCTTGGCCTTCCTTCGCCACGCGGCGGCGGCTCGCTCGTCGCCGGCGTGCGTGGCCAGCTGGGCCCTGGCCCGGTAGGCGGCGTAGACGTACGCCTGAACCTCGCACAGCGCTATCGGTGCCTCGGCGATCTCCCCGTCAGCGAAGTTGATCCCGTCCCAGGAATCCTTCCAGCCCTGGTTGGCCAGCCCCCGGCCGGTCTTGCGGCGGTACTCGACGAACCCGTCACCGTCGGCGTCACCGTAGGTCTCGATCCACTCGAGCGCACGGTCGGCGTTCTCGGTCAGCGCCGGGATCGCGGTTTCCTTGCCGCCCCACCGCTGCAGCTCGCCGAGCAGCATGACAAACAGCGCGCTGGCATCCACGCTGCCGAAGTAGGCACTTCGGCCGCCCAGCGCAAACGACGCGGCCGGGCCGAACCTGACCTCGTGCAGGATCTTGCCTGGCTCCTCTTCCGAGTCAGGATCGACCTCGCTGCCCTGCCTGGCCGCCAGCGTGCGGAGCGTCCCGAGCGCCAGGCCCGGGTCCCACGGCAGCAGCATCCAGGCGGTCAGCAGCGAGTCGCGGCCAAACAGTGCCATGTACCAGGGTGCACCCGCCGCCACCACCGGCCAGCTCGGATGCTCGGGGTCGAAGATGCGCAGAGCGCCTAGGTCCTCGACGCTGCGGCTCAGCACCTGGGCCAGGTTGCGGTCGGCGGTGCGCACCTGCGGCCCGCGCCGACGCCACTTGCGCAGCCGCTTGGCCGGCCGGGTCAGCTTGATCGGATGGCCGCGGGGATGCCGCAGCTCCAGTGCGACTCCGTCGTCGACGGCGACGGCCTCGACGGTCACCGTTCGCTCCGAACGCGCCGGGACCAGCAGCCGCCAGGTCAACACCCCGTCCGTCACCGACGGGTTCTCATCGCCGATGATCCGCAGTTCCTGCTTGCGCTCCCGGCGGCCGCTGGTGATGACCAGCGCTGAGTCGACGCCGACGGCCGAGGCGACGGCTCGCGGCTTGGATCGCCCCTTGACCTCGAACAGGTCAGCGAAGTCGGCCTCGGCCGCGAGTGCGAGCACGCAGCGCTTCGGCTTCGGCGCGGTGTTCCGGAGCGTGATGTCTTCGCGCATCCCGTCGCCGACGTACCGGCGGCGGATTACGAGCAGCGTACTGTCAGCGCGGCCGGCCTTGGGCGGCATCCGGCCGAGGAACGTCGCGGCGAACGGCTCACCTGTCTGCACGGTCAGCGGCTGCGGCTCGGTGCCGTCCACGGTCAGTTCCCAGCGGGACAGCATCCTGGTGTCGCGGACGAACAGGCCGTGCGGGCGGTCGGGCAGGATGTCGCCACCGGGCTCGCTGATGCAGAAGGTCGAGCCCTCGATCAGCGTGACCGGGCTGCAGGCGGCTCCCTGCCCGGCCGGAAGGTCACCGGATGACCAGGGCCCGGTCATGCCGCCGGGCCCTGGTGTAGCTTGCTACCGGTCTCAGGCGCTGATGAGGCGCCTCCCGGCCGCCGGTATGCGCCGCATGAACCTGGACTCGCGCTCGAGCATGCGGCGGTAGAACCGCTCGTGCTCGCGCGCCATGCGCTGCAGCGAGAAGCGGCGCTCCGCGGCATCGCGGCACGCATCCCGATCGATCTCGGCCACCCGGTCAATTGCCCTGATCATCTCCTCCTCGTCACGGCACAGATACCCAGTCCTCCCGGCATCTATGATCTCCGGTGCGGCCCCGTTCTGGAAGGCAAGCACCGGCGTGGCGCAGGCCAGTGCCTCGGCCATGACCAGGCCGAACGGCTCGCACCAGGTGATCGGGTTGAGCATCGCGTCTGCGTGTTGCAGCAGTTCAATCCTCTCCTCGAGCGGCATCTCGCTCGGCATCTCGTCCCCGGCGTCAAGCAGCGGCTTGACCTCCGACTCGAAGTAGGCGATCTCGTTCTCCTCGCGCATCTTGGTCGACAGCAGCAGTTGCTTGCCGGCCTTCTTCGCGACCCGGACGGCATGATGCACGCCCTTGTCCGGCGACATCCGCCCGATGAACATGACGAAGCCGCCGCCGCCTGGACCTGCCTTGTACAGGTCGAGGTCGATGCCGTGGTGGATGACCTCGCCGATCAAGACGCCGCCGTAATCCTCGACCTGGCGGGCCTGAGCGTGCGAGATGGCGAGGATCGCCGCGTGCTTGGCGACCTCAGTGAAGATCGGCTGCGTTTCGCCGTTGAACGGGCCGTGGTTGGTGATCACGACCGGCGGGCGGCGCAGCCCCCGCAGGCCCGAGATGAGCGGGCCGAGGAATGTGTGGTCGTGGATGATGTCCATGTCCGCCAGCGACTCGTAGGCCGCCAGCACGTGCGCCGTTTCCGGCACGGTCACGCCGATCGGCGCGATCGCCTTCGGGTACAGGAAGTCGGTCGGTACCGGGCACTCTGATTCGCCCACGGTGAACAGCCGGACCTCGTGACCGAGTTCCTGCAGGCCCCTTGCGAGGTTATCGATGACGACCTCGGTCCCGCCGTATGCCGGTGGTGGTACCGGCACCCAAGGCGGGGCTATCAGGCCGATTCGCATTTCTGCCTCCTCGTGTCGAGCCGCGTGACGATCACGCTCCGCTAGCGGCTGGCGCATGCTGCGCCCGCCACTGGCGCCTGCGGGTGCACTGCCGGCTGCGCACCGGCCGGAGGTTTACCGGGCCCACAGACAGGCCAGGTAGGCCAGCACGAGCACACGGCGGCACGGGAAGGGTCCGGTCGCGCCGGTCACAGTGACCTTGGTCCCGGCTCCCGCACTCTGCGCACCCGCGGGGCGGTGCCAGAGCCAGGACGACGTCACAATTACCGTGCGTATAGAGCCGATAACCGAATGGGATCTTGCCCGGCGAAATGGCTCGGTAAACGTGAGGCAGTAATCGTTGATCATGAGCCTGGCCTGGCCGCAGGCTCCTGACCTGCTGGCAGGCGGCCCGGCGTGATCACTTCCGTCGGTCAGCCAGGCGTGATATCTCAACGCGAAAGCAAAAACTTCTGCTCTGCAGGTTTGCCGGGTGACAGATACGCGGTGGTGCATAGGAGCAGCTCCCCCGCTGGCCAGGGCCGGCCACATGGAGCCGGTATATCTTGATCATGTAGTGCTGCTCGCCTGTCAGGCGTGTAGCACATGATCATGCAATGCTTCGCATGCGGTCTTGAGCGCACTCTCGACGGGGTCGACGTCCTGGTGCGCAGCGCCGGCGGCGAGGATTATCGGCGAACGCCTTCTTGATCGCCTAGGGACAAGGCTCTGACGGAGCCCTGGCACTAGCGGGATCATGGGACGAGAACGTGTCAACCAGCCGTAGGGGTGGCCATGGTCGGGGCGGATCCTTCGCCGGATCCAGGCGACGGCGATCCCGAGGCCGGCGAGTCTGAGCCCGATGCCCGGTACACGTTCGCGAACGAGCGGACCTTCCTCGCCTGGACTCGCACGTCGCTGGCGTTCATATTGGCCGGGCTTGGCATCGTGCAGCTGCTGCCCCCGTTCCCCGGCGTTCCGTGGGGCCGCCACTTGATCGGAGTCCCGCTCATCGTGATCGGAGCGGTCATGGAGGTCGTCAGCTACAACCAGTGGGTGCGCAGCCAGCGGGCGCTGCGCCGGGGCGAGCCACTGCCCCGCTCGCTCCTGCCGGCAATACTCGCGATCACGATCGCCGCGATGGCGATCATCTCGGCCGTCGTCCTGCTGGTATCGGCACTGGTCGGAACGCGATGACCGCCCCGGACGAACCTCGCCCGAGCTCCGATGACGAGAGCTCGGCGCGCCTTCGCGCCGAGCCGGAGAGCAGCGAAGTGCGCCTGGCCAGAGGGCGAACCGACATGGCCTGGACCCGAACGGCCATCGCGTTCGCCGCCACCGGGGCCGTGATCCTCAAGAACCATTTGATCGCCGGCCTCATCGTGCTCGGCCTGGGCCTGATCACTTGGGCGCTGCGGCTGGCCTTCCCGCCCGCGATCGACGACGGATCAAGGCCGCGGCGGCTGCTGCTGGTGACCATAACGGTCGTGGCGGTAGGGGTGATTGCTCTCGTCGTTGCGTTCACATCCAGCTCAGCGGGCCTACGCTAGCCCGCAATCGCCTGGGCTGGCCGCTAGCTCCGGGGCGTCCCGGCTGCGGCCACGCTACGTGAGCGGCGAGCGAGCCACCCAGCGGTCCCCGCCGTAACCAGGTCGCCGAGCGTCATCAAGACCCTCGACACCAGTGCGATCGCCGCGGCCGCGCCAAACCCGACCGCCGGTCCGAGCAGTGCCAGCAGCACGTACTCTCTGATCCCCGCGCCGGCCGGCGCCAGGATGACGAGGAAGCCTGCGCACCACGCGAATGCGAACGCCCCGATCGCAAGCAGCGCCCCGCGGGCGCTGTCGAGTCCCAGCGGTGCAGCCATCAGCCAGACCTGCAGACCAAAGGAGATCCACATCACGATGCCCCAGCCCAGTGCCTTCGCCACCGCGACGCTGGTGAGAGGCTGCTCCAGGACGGGCCGCCTGGCCAGCCGGAGCATCCGGTCGATGATGCGGTTGAGCAGCCTCGGGTAAAGGCAGACCAGGAGCAGCGGAGCGAACAGGAACACCCAGCGGTACGGCGCCGCGCCCTTGCTGAACGGCAGCATCACCAGGCCGACGAGTATGCCCGTGAGCAGCGACAACAGCATGGTGAGGATCGACGCGCTTGCCGACCGGCGGCGCGGCACCTGATGGGCCGCACCGAGCTCCATCTGTGCCAGCACCGGCCACACCGATCCAGGCAGGTACTTGCCGAGCTGGCCGACGAACAGGATCTGTGCCGACGCCCGCATGGGCAGCGGCGATCCAAGCGCCGCCAGCAGCACCCGGAATATCTGCAGCAGGGCCGCCAGGCCGACCAGCACGCAGAGCATTGCCTCGGCCGCCGTCCCGAATCCGATCTTGGCGAGGGCGGTGTGCACGGACGGCCAGTTGCTGACGATGGCGTAGATGCCAAGCCCGACGGTGACCGCGACGAAGCCCCAGCGGAACCATCGGCTGCGTATCAGCCTGACCGCGAGGGCACGAAGCGAGCTCGCATGACCTGATGCCGCGCTCGCGCCGGGCGCGCCGGCCTGGTGCTCGCCCGCCTGCGCGCTGGCCTGGTGCTTGCCCGCCTTCGCGCCGGCCTGGTGCTCGCCGGCTTCGACATTGACGGAGGCTCCTGCGGGGCGGTCTGGCATTCCACCAGAGTAGCCAGTGGTCCAGGCAATGAGGGCCCCGTCCGGGCCGCTGGCCCACTGGAGACAAGACGCTAGGGTTAACCCACTATGCGCGCCCTCTTGTTCGGCACCTACGACACCTCGATGCATCCGAGGATTGCCATCATCGGCGAGGGCCTGCGCGCAGCCGGCCTGGACGTCGCCGAGTGCAACGCGCCGCTCGGCCTGGACACCGCGGCCAGGGTCGACATGCTGGCCAGGCCATGGCGGGCGCCCGCCCTGCTTGGCCGGCTGGCCGGCCGCTGGATCGCCCTGGCCCGCGCCTCCAGGGGCCAGCGGCCTCCCGATGTCGTCGTTGTCGGCTATCTCGGCCACTTCGACGTGCACGTAGCCCGCATCCTCTTCCGGCGCACCCCGATAGTCCTTGATCATCTTGTTGGTGCCAGTGACACCGGCCGCGACCGCCGGCTGGATGCCGGGCCGCGCCGGGCGATCCTGCGGCTCATCGACTCCGCCGCCTTGCGGGCCGCCGACGTGATCGTGGTCGATACCGACGAGCACCTGATCGCCCTGCCCGCGAGGCACCAGGCCAGGGCGGTGGTCGTGCCCGTGGGCTCGCCGTCGGCCTGGCTGGCAGCGGCGGGACAGCACGTCACCAGCGACGGGCCGCTGCGCGTGGTCTTCTACGGCCTGTACACCCCGCTGCAGGGCACCCCGGTCATCGGCGCGGCACTCGCGAAGCTAGCCGGGGCTCCGATTGAGACCACCATGATCGGGAACGGGCAGGACCTGGCCGAGACCAGGTCCGCCGCGGCGGTGAACGCCGCAGTCAGCTGGCGCAGCTGGGTGCCGGCCGCTGACCTGCCGTCAATTGTGGCCGGTCACGACGTCTGCCTCGGAATCTTCGGGACCGGCGAGAAGGCACTGCGCGTGGTGCCGAACAAGGTGTTCCAGGGCGCCGCCGCCGGCTGCGCGATCGTGACCGCGGACACCGCCCCCCAGCGGCGGGCCATCGGCGATGCGGCCCTGCTGGTCCCGCCCGGTGACGCTGAGGCGCTGGCCGCCGGGCTGCTCCGCCTCGCCGACGACCGGGCAGAGCTGGCCCGGCTGCGCCGCGCAGCCCGCGAGCTGGCCGTCTCCCAGTTCGCGCCGGCCTGGGTAGTGACCCCGCTGCTTGACCGGCTCCGCTCAGCGGTGGTGCCAGCTGGCTGGCGGACCTGAGCCAAAGATCGGCGGCGTTTGCTCCTAGTATGGTGCGGATGACAGGGTCAACCCCGATCGACGAGGAGCTAGGCGAGGCGACGTGAAGGACCCGGACCCTGGCTGGAACCGGCAGCCCGAGGGGGCCCGGGCCATCCACAAGATCGCGCCGCTGGCGCCGAACGCCTGGCTTCGATATGACGCCGTCACCCGCATGCTTCCCGACGGCGTCACGAACGTGGCCGAAATCGGCTGCGGTCGCGGTGCCTTCGGCGCGCGGCTGGCCGAGCGCTACTCGTATCTGGGCATCGAGCCGGACCGGGAGTCGTGGGCTGTCGCCAGGGCCCGCGTCGACGCCCTTGGCCGGGGTGAGGTACGCAACGTCTCCTCCGCGTCCCTTGCTGGCCAGCAGTTCGACCTCGTCTGTGCGTTCGAGGTTCTCGAGCACCTCGAGGATGACGCCGGCGCGCTGGCCGAATGGGCCCGGCTGCTGCGGCCAGGCGGCTGGCTGCTGCTGTCGGTCCCCGCGCACCAGCGCAGGTTCGGGCCGTGGGATGAGCTCGTCGGTCACTTCCGGAGATACGACAAGCGCGCGATCACCAGGCTCCTCAACAACGCCGGCTTCACCGATGTCAGCGTCCGGCTTTACGGGTTTCCGCTCGGCTACGTGCTGGAGCCGGTCCGCAACGCGGTCGGCCGGCGCAGGCTTGCGGCCGCGGCCGGCCAGTCGCAGGAGGAGCGGACGTCGGGATCAGGCCGGCAGCTGCAGCCCTCGGGAGGCGGCCTGGGCGTGGTCATCAGATGGGCAACGATCCCGTTCCGGCTCATGCAGCGGGCAGTTCCCGGAGCCGGAACCGGCCTGGTGGTACGGGCCCGGTTGACGCGTCAGCCCGGGGCCGGCAGCTAGTTGTCGGCGCGGGATCTGACGATCAGGTCGGCCAGCAGCGCCATCGACGCGATGATCAGCCCGCTCAGCAGGATGATCACGGTGTCCACCGCGAACAGGAACGGGTGTACGACCATGTCGTAGATGCCCTTGGCGAGGCCGAGCCCGATCAGGAACAGTGCTACCGGCATCAGCACCTTGAGCGGGTTGAAGTACATCACCATCCGCAGCACCTGCAGGATGTAGCGGTAGGCGTCCTTGAAGAAGTGGAACTTCGACTGGCCCGACCGCTTGGCATACTCGATCGGGATGTAGCGGACGTCGTGCTGGTTACACAGGAAGGCCAGGGTGATCGTGGTGACGCACGAGAACCCTGGCGGCAGCAGTCGCATGTAGGGCAGCGCGACCTGCCGGCGGAACGCGCGCAGACCCGAGTTCAGGTCGGGGATCGTATAGTTGGTAAGGGTCTCCGCGAGTTTGCGGATGAACCACTTGGCGGGCACGCGGAAGACCTTGTGGGTGCCCTGCTCGCTCGTCCGCGCCCCGACGACCTGGTCGAGCGTCTCGTCCTTCTCCAGGATCTGCACGAGCTCAGGGATGCGCTCGTTCGGGTAGCTCATGTCCGCGTCGGTCCAGACCACGATCTCACCCCTGGCCTGCTGCGTCCCGATCCTGCGCACCGTGCCGGTGCCACCGTTGCGGTCGAAGTGCATGACGCGGAGCGCCGGGAACTTCGGGGCTATTTCCTGCAGGCGAGCGAGCGTCTGGTCTGAGGACGCATCGTCGATGGCCAGCAACTCGTATGGGTAATCGCTCAGATCCATGGCCGTGCAGATGCGCTCGACCTCGTCCGCGACGTGCCCCTGCTCGTTGTAGCAGGGCAGCACAATCGAGACATAGGGCCTCTGCACGGACGGACTGCTCATGACGATTGAGTGTACGGCCGGCGCCTGCGTGCCGCCGCCGGTTGCGACCGGTCCATCAGCGGGGCGGCTCTGACATCCATAGGGTCATGTTAAGCGGCGCAGTGCTCGTCGGCGGCGAAGTGAGAACGCTGCCGTCCTGCTGAGTTCGCAGCCAGATTATGTGCCTGAGGGGCCCGCCGAAGGGTTTGATGATATTCGAGTAGCCTGCCAATAGCACCGGCTGACGCCCGGCACGGTAGATGCCGTTGACCAGGTCGTGGATCGGTCGCAGGTCCGAGGACAGCCAGATGGCCGCCGGCCGGTTGCACATGCCGCGGACAACTTCGACCAGCTCGTTCGGGGCCTTGCTGCCGTCGTTGATGAGGAAGATCACCGTGGCTTTCGCCGGCAGCGCCGCGCACAGCCGGTCGACCGTCAGGATCTCTCCCTGATAGGTGCGCTTCATGGCCAGGCCGTCAGCGGTCAGCCTGGCCCCGACCGGGCCGCCCCGCTCGACGTGCAGGCCGAACGTCGTGATCGTCGCCGGCAGCACGAGCGCCGCCGCGCAGCAGGCCACGACGGCACCGCGCGCTATCCGCGGGATCTGCCGCCCGCGGAGCCAGCCGCTCAGCCAGCTCACCGCCCAGACCGCCAGCAAGATGAAGCCGGGCAGGACGGCCGGGACGAGCCGCCGGCTCGCCCACGGCTGGTCGGGCGTGATCGCAGGCCGGTAGAGCGTGGTGACGATCGCCCAGAAGAACACCAGCAGCGGAAGCGTCCAGACCGGGATGCCGCCGCGAAGAGCCCGGCGTACGAGGATCGCGGCTCCGATCGCGCCGAAGATCACGGCCGGGACGCCGATGTACCAGAACACCCAGTCCATGCTCATCTCGTAGTACAGCCGGCCTGGATCAATCGCGTTGCCTGCCGCTAGCTGATAGGCGGCGATCGTCGATTCGAACGCGGACGTGCCCGTCACGCGCACTACCTGCACGTACGGGCGAATGGTAAAAGCGATCACGACCAGGATTGGCAGGGCGGCAGCGGCAGTGGGTAGCCAGTTCCGCGGGATGCCAAGCCACTTAGCTGCGGGAGGCCGTTGCGGGGCGCTCGTCTGCGCGCCTGGTCGCCTCCGAGCGGTCACCGCGGCCGCCGTGATCAGGATCGTGGCTATGGTCACCGCGATGGAAATCAACATCAGCGGCTTGACCGAGGTCCAGTTCTCCTGCAGGTAGGGCAGGCTCAGCACGACCCCGTCCACAACGCCGTAGGCCACCCCTACGGCGAACCCGCCGATCATCGGCCAGGCCTGGGGGCGCTTGCGCCAGACCAGCAGGCCGCAGTAGGGGATAACCGGCAGGATGTCACTAGCCCCGTCAAGTCGCACCACGAACGTCAGGCCGAGCGCGAGCCCGCCGACCGCGGCGAGCACACGGGCAGCGATGCCCTCAGCACGCAGGCAGTCGATGACAAGGCACAGCCCGCCGAGGAACAAGATCGCGGCCAGCGGCTCGCTGTAGGTCGAGCGGCTGGTGAACTGCATGGGCAGGGCCAGGGCGAGCACCAGGCAAGCCAGCGGCGCCCATCGGGCCCCGGCCAGCCGGGCGACCAGCCCGCCGAAGGTGAGCACGGCGAGGGCGCCAAGGATCGGTCCCATGGCGACGGCGGCGTTCACCCCGCCGATCCAGAATCCGGCTGCCAGGACCATCGGGAGGCCGGCCATGAACTGCGGCACGATCGTCCGGCCGACCTGGTAGAAGGCCGGGCTGTTGAAGGAGAGCACGCTGTTGGTCCCGCCGAACGCCCGGTTGTCCTGCGGGATGGGCAACGAGCCATGGTGGGAGATCCAGGCCGCGAACTGGATGTAGGAGGCCGGGTCGCGGTTAATGATGATGAACTGCGAGTGGTAGATCATCTGGTCGACGCCGAACGCGATGGCCACCGCGATGACGCCGAGCACGGCCCACCAGGGCGTCGTCGCCTGGCCTGGCCTGCCGAACGGCACGGCGTCCTCCCACTGAGCGGGGAGCAGGCGCAAGCCAAAGAACACCAGCACGGCCATGACCGGCAGGCTGACCAGGAGCATCAGGACGGGCGTGAAGCAGTTAAGCAGCAGCAGTGGCAGGCCGACCAAGAGCCAGGCCACCGCCACCAGCACGGGCAGCACCGAAAGCCGTCCGAACAGCATTCCAGCCGCACTGCCGCGGCCGACACCCCGACCTCCGCCGTCGGCAACCCCGGACTCCGGGGAGCCAGACGCCTTCGTCTGGGCGCCGACGCTCATCTGGCGGCCTCCTTAGCACCTATGTACCTCCTGCGCCCGCTGGTAAGCCGCCGCGGTGCAAGACCATGGACCTGTCATGCTCCAAAACCACCTTGCAGCCGCTACGCCGCTCGAGCATGACCGTTCTCGTTGCTCGCCTATGTTATTTGAACGT
>JASIBJ010000078.1 GCA_030045215.1 Streptosporangiaceae bacterium
GGGACTAAGCGCCCGGCACAGCCGACGCACACGGCGGCGGTCACGCATCAGGCTGCCCATCCGGCGACCGCCCACACCGCGGCGCAGCAGCAGCCTGCCCCCGTGCACCACGCGCCGCCGGCCCCCCCGGCCCCCCCGGCGCAGCCGTACCAGTTCTACGACTCGGTGACGCCGTCGGCCATCCCGGCCGGCCACGAGATCGCGACTTATGCGGACGGGCCGTTCGCCGTCTCACCGTCGCAGGTTGCCGGGCAGAAGGTGCTGTGGATCGACACCAACGGCTCTGACCCGAGCGCCAACGTGCTCGACGTCGAGCCGGGCGATGCCACGCCGTCACAGGCCGCGACGTGGGCCCAGCAGAAGCTGAGCGCCGACCCGAACGGGACGGCGATCATCTACACGATGCAGTCGGAGTGGCCGGCCACCCAGTCGGCGGTCGCGTCGCTTCCGTCCTGGATGCAGTCGCACGTCCGCTGGTGGATCGCGGACCCGACCGGGTACCCGCACATGGTTCCTGGCGCCAACGCCACGCAGTGGTACTGGGGCCAGAACTACGACATCTCCACCGCGAACCCGGGCTTCTAGCCCCGCTCACCGGAGGGCCGGCCGGCAGCGCTCAGCTGCCCGGCCGGCCCTCGGCGTTCGGGACGATGAGGTACTTCGAGCCGGTGGCCCGCCGCCCGTAGTCCGCGATGGCCGATAGCTGAAGGGCGCCCGGCAGCGACACCTGAGCGCTGTAGCCGCTCGCGAACGTCGTCGTCAGCCCGGCGGCAACTCGTCTGCTCAGGCGGGCCACCGCCTCCGGTCCGATTCTCTGCAGGAACGGCGTCAGCAGCCAGCCGCCCACGCCCCAGGCCGTGCCGTAGTTCCGGATCAGCTCGGTCGGTCGCTGGTCGAGCGACCCGTAGATGTAGACCTGCTTATGGACGGTGGACCCGTACCGGCTGTAGCCGGTCGCCGCGGCGTTGCAGGCCGTCTCCATGCAGGTCAGGATCTGGCTCGCCATCCGGCCGCCGCCGATGGCGTCGAAGGCCAGCGTGGCGCCGGTGGCCTTCAGCGCGTCGGTCAGGTCGGTCATGAACCCGTCCGAGGCCGAGTTGCAGACGTAGGCCGCGCCCGCGGACCGCAGCAGTTCCTCCTGCTCGGGCTTGCGGACGATGTTGACGAGCGGGATCTGCTCCTCGATGCACACGCGGTTGAGCATCTGGCCCAGGTTGGAGGCGGCCGCGGTATGCACGAGGCCGGTGTGGTTTTCCGTCCGCATGGTCTCGACCATGCCGAGCACGGTCAGCGGGTTCACGAAACTGGACGCGCCCTGCGCCGCGGTGATCCCGTCGGGCAGCTCCAGGCACAGCGCGGCTGGCACGCTCCGGTACTGCGAGTACATGCCGCCGCCGACCGCCGCCACCACCTTGCCGAGCAACGCGCGGGCCGCCGGCGACTCGCCCGCCGCTACCACGGTTCCTGCGCCCTCGTTGCCGACGGCCATCGGCGTGCCGATCCGTCCGGCCGCGGCGCGCATGGCAGCGTCGGGGATCGGCGCGGTCACCACCGGCCGGTCCGGTGAGCCCATCGCGGTGGCGGCGCCCATGTCGGCGCCGGCGAACAGCAGGCCGAGATCAGAGGGATTCACCGGCGCCGCCTCGACCCGCAGCACAACCTCATCCGGGCCGGGGTCGGGCACGCCGACTGGCTCGAGGAACAACTCGAGCACCTGGTCGGCCCTGACCAGCGACCGTAGCTGCAATCCCGACTCCGCGGACCCTGCCGACATCCGATCAGCCCCTACGCTCGCATTCCGCCTGCACCGAAGGTATACCGGACCGCAACGAGCGCGCCGCGACCGGCCACTGTCCTGGCCGAGCCTTCCACCTACCCGCGCGGCATGACAGCAAGCGTGTCGGCCAGCCGTTCGTAGTCGCCGATGGTGTTATAGAGCTGGGCCGACAGCCGCAGCCAGCGCCAGCCACCGTGATAGGTAACCGGCACGACGATCCCGAGGTCAAGCAGCCGGCGCTCCAGCGCCCTGGCGTGGTGCTCGGCCAGCGGCCTGGGCAGCGGGACGAGCCGCATCGCCCCGGCGAGGCTGTCGGGCGGCGGACTCGTGCCGATGCGCTCGGCCACGAGCAGGGCGCCGCGCCGGGCGAGATCGTTGTTGTGCTCGCGCACCGCGGCCCAGCCAGCCCGGCCGAAGAAATCGAGCGCGACCGGGACCGCGAGCAGCGCCGTGGGGTCACGGGTGCCGGTCCAGTCGAACGCCGGCCAGAACCCGTTGGCCACGCCGTGCGAGGCGACGAGGGGGTGCAGCGTCTCCCGCCATCGGGGCGCCACCCACAGGGCGGCCGAGGCCTTCGGCGCGCAGACCCACTTGTGCATGTTCCCGACCCAGAAGTCCGCGCCCAGCCGGCCAAGGTCGACCGGCAGCATGCCGGCCGCGTGCGCCCCGTCGACCAGCACCGGGACGTGCTGGCGGCGGCACTCGGCCACGATCTCCTCCACCGGGAACACCAGCCCGCTGCAGGAGGCGACGTGGTCGACGACCAGCAGCCTGGTGCGGTCAGTCAGCCGGGACACGACCGCCTCGGCCACTTCCGTCCGGCCCTGGGCGGGCAGCGGCACTGCCGCGACCTCCAGCCGGGCGCCGGCCGCCTCGGTGGCCCGGCGGAGCTGAGCCAGCACCGCCGGATAGCAGTGGTCGGTGGCCAGTACCTCGTCGCCGGGCCCGAGCCTGGCTTGCGCGATGACCGTCTGTGTCCCGGTCGTCGCGTTGTCGACGAAGACCAGGCCTTCCTGGTCGGCGCCGAGGAAGTCGGCGACCTCGGCCCGCACCGGGTCCAGGAGCTCGGGAAGCCGGTGCGCCAGGAAACCCACAGGGTTGCGCTCCATGGCCGTCCGCAGCCGCTGCTGCTCGGCCAGCACCGGGACCGGCGTGGCGCCGAACGACCCGTGATTGAGGTAAGCGACGGCCGGATCCATCGCCCACGCGGACGCGTCGGGAAGATCGGATGCTGCAGCCATGCCAGACGGCATGGTAACAGTCGCGGCGCGACCCTGGCGTTTCCGCAAAAGCGGCTCACCCGGGGTACCCATGCTCATACCGGGAACGAGGCGGGACCGCGGTTGCCGCGCTCCCCCGCGTCCGCGGTCAGCGGGCCGGATCCTGGCCCGCCTCGGCGGCATTCTGGGACGCTGCCGCCCGGAACGCGGCAGCGATCCGTTCGTGGCGCCGCTCGACCATGCCGTACCAGTCGGGGTGGGTCAGGGCGTAAAGGTCGCCGCGCTTAATGGCGCGCACCACCACCGCGCCCGCCTCCTCGGGACTGATCCACCGGTAGGCGGGATTGTCGCCGAGGGAAATGTCGACATCGGCGAGCCCGCGGTCGCCCAGGCGCTCGGGCCGGTTGCGTGAGCTTGTGTGGATGTTCGTGCGCACCGTTCCCGGGCACAGCACGGTCGCGCCGACCCTGGAACCCGCCTGCCGAAGCTCACTGGCGAGCGTCTCGGTGAGTGCGACCACCCCGAACTTGGTGACCGAGTAAGCGCCGAGCCGTGCCGGGGCGACAAGCCCGGACATCGAGGCGGTGTTGACGACGTGGCCGCCATCGGCGTTGGCCTCCAGGATCGGCAGGAATGTGTGCACGCCGTGAATGACACCGTAAAGGTTCACGCCGATGATCCAGTGCCAGTCGTCCATCGTCAGGTCGGCGATCCTGGCCATCGGCCCGACGCCGGCGTTGTTGCAGATCACGTGGACCGTGCCGAACCGGCTCGTCACCGACCGCGCCAGCGCCCGTACGCTGTCCAGGTCGGTTACGTCGGCGGGAATGCCGGCGACGCCCAGCTCCTCCGCGGTTCGCAGCAGCGGCCCTGGCTCGATGTCGGCGATGACGACCTGCATGCCCTCCCGGATGAGCTGCGTGGCAATGCCCCGGCCGATGCCTGAGGCGCCGCCGGTAACCACGGCGACCTTCCCCCTCAACTCCGGCAGGGCGCTCATCGGGCATCGGGACGGATGCCGTGTCGCCTGAGCTTCCGGTAGATCGTCGCCCGCGAGATGCCCAGGTCCCGCGCCGCGGCTTCCCTGTCCCAGGCGGCCTCGCGCAGTGCGGTCACCAGCGCCTGCCGCTCCGCCTGCTCCAGCCGCGACCGGCGGCGCTCGGGCCCGGACCAGCAGGGGACGTCGGGCAGGTCATCGACGGTGATGTCGCACGACAGGGAGCGGACCAAGGCGGTGGCCACCACCTGCCGGAGCTGCCCGACGTTGCCCGGCCACTCGCCGTCCGCGAGCACGGCCAGAGCGGGCGGCGTGCACCGCGGGCGCGGCGGGTCGGGGCGCTGCTCGGCGATCAGCTCGGTGACCAGGGCCGGGATTTCGCCCGCGCGCTCACGCAGCGGCGGCACGGTCAGCACGACGGGGAACCGCTCGGCCAGGGCCGCAGCGCCGACCCTGCCCGTCGCGGGAACGACAAGCGCTGCCGTCGCGGTGGCGACAAGCCATGCCTGCGCTGCGTCGACGAGCCGGACGGTCGGCGCGACCAGCGCCTGGCTGAGCGCGTCGATGTGCCGCACCACGACGGTGGCGGCCGGGTCCTCGA
>JASIBJ010000743.1 GCA_030045215.1 Streptosporangiaceae bacterium
CGTCCGCACATTGCGGCCGACCGGCTAGCCCTTAGCCAAGATCACGTACTTGGCGCGCCCAATGCGCTCCCCGGCCGGCCGGATGCCGTTGATGGATTTATGAGGCCTGTTGTGACCGCCTTCGGGAATGACCTTTCGCCGCAGGGTGCGGCGGACGTGACGTCAGAGGGTTGCCCCTCACGGGCTGGTCCGACCCACGGCAACCTGCCGCTGGCCCGCCTTCCGGCCACGGGAAACGTCCCGCTCACGCTCCGTCCAGGGGTCGCAGACGTCGGCAATCGCGCGCACCGGCCAGGTATTCCGGCGACTGCGAGTTGATGCCGACGCTGCTCTCATTCCCGCTGCGTGCCGTGAGTAGTCAGTGTGGGGTCGGGAAGTTCGGCACGCCGGTGGGCGCGCAGGCACCGGCGCGACGAGCAGCTGTGCGCGGATTGCCGCCCGCGGCACCCCAGCCGGCTACAACCTCTCCGTCCGGCCTGCCCCTTGCCTGCCGAGCACCCGCTGGCGAGCGCAGCTGACCAGCCAGGTAGGTCCAAGGTCGGGATTGGCGCTCAGAGGTGTCGAGACCCAGACTAACCGCACTCGACGTACTGCCGTCGGGTCTACCCTTCGGCGTGTGTCAACGGCCTTCGCAACCTCGGCCAAACCTCACGGTAACAGCGGTCAGGCCAGGACCATCCGGCCGCGGGGTTCCAGCTCGGGGCGGCACCGCAGGATCTGGACATGCAGGTCTTGCAGCGCGGCGGTCGGGTCGACGCCGAGTTCCTCACGCAGGGCGCTGCGCAGCTGGTGATAAGCGACCAGCGCGTCCGCCCTGCGGCCCGACAGGGTCAGCGCGATCATGAGCTGGCCGGTGATGCGCTCGCGCAGCGGATGGCTGCGCGCCACCGCGGACAGTTCCTCGGCGAGCGTATCGTGACGGCCGAGCCGCAGGCATAGTTCGGTCCTGCGCTCGACGGCATCCAGGTATCGCTCGGTCAGGCGCGGCAGTACCTGCCGGTGCAGCGCGGGCGAATCGACGTTGCCGAGTGGCGGCTCCCGCCAAAGCCGGATCGCGGCGTCGAGGGCGGCGATCGAATCCTCGTCCCTGCCATCGGCCGCCGCCTGTCTGGCGAGCGCGAGCTGGCGGTCGAAGCGCAGCAAGTCAAGGCTGTCCGCGCTGGCGTGCAGCCGGTACCCCCAGCCAAGCGTCTCGATGAGTCCGTCGCCGAGGAGGCGGCGCAGCCGGGATAAGCCGTTGTGCAGAGCGGCGCGCGGATGGGCGGGGAAATCGCCGTCCCACACATAGTCGATGAGCGTCTCGACGCCGATTGCGCGCTCGGGTGACAGCGCGAGACCGGCAAGCACAGTAAGCGTAGTCCGGCCGCCAAGCGCCACCTGGAGGCCGCCGCGCCATACCTCGACGGGCCCGAGCACACGCAATTCGAGATCGGTCACCAGCCTGGTCCCCCGTACACCCGTAACACGTTAACTAGATCACTTCTAACTTAAACCGAACAGATACCTACAGCTTTAGCAATTCCCGGGAATCTAGTGTGAGCCGCGTGTGGGTACGCCGATACCCGTGACTACGTCAGCAACCCGCGTAGCCCGGGCCATCGGCCGCAGTTGCCGCGGCTGCCGGTACCGCGATCGCGGGGGCCGCGACCGCCGCGGCGAACTGCCTGAGTATTCGGGCGGCGGCCGGGCCTGCAACGGCGGCGGTCGCGCACACGGCATCGCGGTGGGCCGCCAGGCACGCACGGACCGCTGTGGCGAGCGCGGCCTGCCTGGCCTCTCGGTCCAGCCGGCCATGCAGGTTCAGCACGGTCCGCCCTTCACCGGGGGACCAGTCTGCCGCGCCCTCGCCGACGGCTGAGATCCGGCCGCAGAGCATGGCCGACAGCGTGGCGTCCAGCCTGGTGCGCTCGCCCCGGAGCGCGAGGATGTCCTCCGCGTGAAGGAACGCGTGACCGCAGTGATGGCCGACCTCGCGCAGCGCGGTCACGGTCCCGGCCGGGCAGCCGCCGAGCAGCCCGCCGATGCGGGCAGGGAACTCGAGCAGCGAGGCGAACACGGCCCCGGCCGGCACGTCGGTCCGGGCTGGGTCGAGACGAGCGGCCCGCAGCGCGGCCAGCTCGCCGAGCCATTCTGCGAACGACCATGAGGTCCCCGTCTGCGATTCGGCGACGAGCCGGGATGCCTGCGCGAGCAGGAAGTCGCCGGCTAGCACCGTGGTGGCTGTTGCCCAGTCGACCCCCCGGCCTGGCGGCCGGCCACGTGACGGCGGGCCGAGGAACGACAGCGCGCCAAGCTGCGCGAGCTCGATGGCGGCACCGACCGTCGCGTAACGGACATCGGGTCGCGCGCCCCCGGCGATTATTCCGGCGTACAGCAGCAGCGCGGGCCGCAGCCGCGACTCCGCGACCGTGCCCTCCGCCAGCATGAGCCGGGCGAGGAACGGCCACTGGCTGCGGATCGTGGCCACGATGACCTCGTCGCATGCCGCGAGGAACGGCGTGAGCGCGATCACGTCCGGCCCGGCGAGATCCAGGTGCTCGGCCGGGGCGATGCCGGTCAGCCCATCGGGCAGCAGGATCGCCCGACGGGCCTTGGCAAAGAACGGGTGATCGCTGCCGGCCGCCGCGCCGAGCACTCGCCAGGTCAGGTGATACCGGCGGGACGCGTGCCGCGCGGTCTCGAAGTAGCCGACGAACCTGGCCGACAGCCAGTGCAGGTATGCCTCGCGCGCCGCATCTCTGTTGTCGGGCCGCTCGGCGATGGACCGTGCGGCCAGCAGTCCGCTCAGCACGGCGTAGCCGAGTCCCTCACCGGTGAACGGGTTCACCAGCCCGGCAGCGTCGCCGACGAGCAGGTAGTCCGCCGTGGCCAGCCGGTCGGGCGTGAAGCCAGCGTCGAGCGGGCCGCTGACCAGCGGGCCCGCCGGGGCCATCGCGCGCAGCCGCGGCTCCGTCTCGGCCAGCGCCTCGACCGCGATGCCCATCAGGTCTTCGAGGCCGATGACGTCTTCAGAGCCGCTGAGGCCTTCAGGGTCGGCCGGGCCAGGGCCGGCGCCACGGGCCACACCGACGGTCACGATGCCGTTTCCGCCCGGAATCGCCCATGCGCACGTCGGCGTGGCGGCCAGGCCGGTGGCCGTGGGAGCGGTCAGGGTGAGCAGCATGCGGCCGCGCAGGCCGACGTCGGCGAAGCGCCGCGCGCACGCGATGCCGAGTGCGGGCTGGCCGACGTCCGAGCCGCTTTCGCGGACTGTGTCATCGCTGGTCCGGGCAGCGACTCCGACGCCGTCCGGGCCCGTCCCAGGGCCAATGCCGGTCCTAAGGCCGTTACCGGTCCTGCCAGCGACGCCGGTCGCCGCGATGACGTGGCGGGACAGCACCGGCAGTCCGGCGGCGCCGGAGCCAGCCCCAGGGCCGGCGATCACCGCCAGGTAGCCGCCGGCGGACACCTCAACCGATGTCACCAGGCCGACGAGCGGCACGGCGCCGGCCACGACCGCGGCCCGGCGGAGCCCGTCGCGCAGCTCCCCGGCGTCGCACGCGAAGCAACCGGCATCGGCGATCGACCGCCCGGCCTGTCCCGCGCCGAGCCTGACGGTCCTGATTGGTCTGAGCCGCGCGACCGCCGGCCCTCCGAGGTCGGTCAGGTACCGCGCAACCTGCCCGCTGACCAGCACGTCGTGATCCTGCTCGCCGCCGGGCCCGCCGCACGCGAGCAGCACAGACAGCCCGCGCCTGGCCAGCTCACCGGCGGCGACCGCCCCGGCGGGCCCGGCCCCTATGACGAGCACGTCGGCCACACGCGGCGCGATCACTGGCCGCCCTGCCAGATCGTCTCGGCCAGTGCGAGCAGCGACCGGCGCGCGCCTGGCTCCGTGCGCCCGGCCACATCGTCAAGGGCCACCAGCGCCCGCTCGTACCGCTCGCCCGCCAGCGCGGTGGCCGCTGCGAGCCCGCCGTTCGCGGCCACGAGCGCGCGGACGGCCGGCATGTCCGCCGCGCCGAACCGCGGCGCCAGCAGGATCCGCGCCAGCTCGCCCGAACCGTCAGCGGCCAGCGCGTACAGCGTCGGGGCGCCGAACAGGCCGAGCACGTGATCGGTCCCCGCCGGTTTGCCCGCCGGATCGGCCCGCAGGTCGAGGCAGTCGTCAAGGACCTGAAAAGCGACGCCGAGGTCAGCGCCGAACTTGGCGAGCGCGTCGGTAACCGCCTCGTCGGCGCCGGACTCGGCGGCACCGAGCAGGCAGGACAGCCGGAACAGGTCGCCCGTCTTGCGCTCGGCAAGCTCGAGATAGTCCTGGACTGACATGGTCGTGTCGAACGCCCGCTCTACGTCGAGCACCTCGCCGCAGGCGAGACCGGCTACAGCGGCGCCGACAACCTGGTCAAGGCCGCCGCCGATAGACGCCGCCTCCATGCCCGCCAGGGTGAAGCAGGCCAGGCCGGCCAGGACTGCCCGTTCCTGGCCCACGACCATGTGCGCGGCCGGACCGCCGCGTCGCGTCGCCGCCCGGTCCACCACGTCGTCATGCAGCAGTGACGCCAGATGCAGTAGCTCGACGAGCGCTCCAAGCCGGACGAGCCGCTCGCGCCTGCCCGGCCATGCCGACCGGTCACGTGCCTCGCCCGAGAGCCCGGCGCAGGCGCGGAGCAGCATCGCCCGAAGGCACTTGCCCGGCCGGCCAGCCAGCGCGCTGACCGGCGGCTCGAGCGGCTCGGAGAGGCTGCCGGCCAGGACCCGAAGCCGCCCGGTGACCTCGCCGGCGAAGTCGGTCAGCCAGGTCGGGAGCGACGCGGCGGTCACGGTCGGCGATCCGCGCATCTCATCGGCCCATCAGATCACCTGGAGCTGTCATGGCGCTGCCGCGTGGCGGTCTCTTGTCACCGGCCGGGCCCACAGCACCGACCGCGGGAGCGCGCTGACAGCCGACTGACAGTTAGACAGCCGACTATTCCGGTGAGGGGGTGTCGGCAGCGTCCGGCTGCAGCACAAGCGGCAGGGTCCCCGGACCGAGGCCACGTACGGGAGTGGGTGACGCTGGTGAAGCTATGGCCTCCCTGGAAGAACCCGGTACTGCCCTGGCTCTCGCTGGCGAGGCGCCGGTCGCTGCGTTCGGCCGCGGCCGTCGTCGGCTGCGCGGCGCTATGTACCGCGATGGCGGCAACCGTTCCGCAGGCCGCCGCGGCCACGCGGCCCACCACCGCGACGCGGCCCCCCACCGCGACGCGGCCCACCACCGCGACGTTGACCGCGATGCGGCCCCCCACCGGCACGCCCACAACCGCCGCCGTGCTGGCCGCGAAGGACTCGGCGTCCAGTTCGGGCGGCGGCACCGACACGCCGAAGCTGCAGCCGCACGTCAAAGCGGTCTGCCCGTGGCCGCCGGCCGCGAAGCACGCGGCCTGCCTGGTACTCGAGCGCACCAACATCACCAGCCATCTCGGACTGTTCGCGGCCGGATCGGATCCTCAGGGCTACGGCCCCTCGGCGCTGCACAGCGCCTACAACCTGCCGGCCGGCTCGGACGGCGCGGGCGAGACCGTCGCGGTCGTGGACGCGTTCGACGACCCGAACGCCGCCTCCGACCTGGCCACCTACCGGAGTCAGTACGGCCTGCCGCCGTGCACCACCGCGAGCGGCTGCTTCAAGAAGGTCAACCAGGCAGGCGTCGAGGGCGACTATCCGCTGGCCGACCCGGACTGGGCGGTAGAGGAATCCCTGGACATCGAAATGGTCTCGGCGATCTGCCCGGCGTGTCACATCCTGCTGGTCGAGGCAGACTCCGACACCAGCGGCGGCCTCGCCGACAGCGTCGACACCGCGGTGGACCTCGGTGCTGACTACGTGTCGAACAGCTACGGCGGGCTCGACGGCTCCTTCAACTCGATCTTCGAGAAGTTCTACACCCATCCCGGCGTCGCGATCACTGTGGCGGCCGGCGATTACGGGTACGGCGAGGAGTGGCCGGCCGGGTACCCGCAGGTGATCTCCGTGGGCGGCACGTCTCTGCTGCCGGCGTCGAACCCCCGCG
>JASIBJ010000744.1 GCA_030045215.1 Streptosporangiaceae bacterium
GACCTCGAGCACGTCGTCGACAGTGATCAGCCCGATCATGATCCGGCGGTGATCGACGACGGGGATCGTGATCAAGTTGTAGTCGCTCATGAGCACGGCAACGTCAACGACATCGGTATCAGATCCGACCCGGACCGGGTCATCGTCGTAGACGTCGCTGACCGGCACCTGCGGATCGGCCTGCAACAGCGTGACCAGCCTGGCTACCCCGCGCAGGCGCCCGCTCTCGTCCAGCGCGTGCACGCTCGTCAGCGCCTCCGGCTGCAGGCTGGTCGAGGCTGCCACCGCCGCGATGGCCTCGGCCACGGTGGCGGTGGGGGGGACCGCGACGAAATCCACCCCCATCAGGCCGCCCGCGCTCTCCGGGTTGAAGCCCATCAGCGTGAGCACTTTCGTGCGCTGTCCGGGCGGCAGCAGGTCGATGACGGGTTGCCGGCGGCGCTGTGGCAATTCGGCGATGGCGTCGGCGGCATCGTCGGCCCGCATCCTGGCCAGCACCTCGGCGATCTCGTGGTTTGTCCGCGCGCCGAGCAGCCGGGTTGCCCGGTCCTCCTCCAGTTCCTCGAAGACGTCGGCCTCGAGCTCGGGATCGGCGTGCACCTGGCCGAGGATCTCGGTTTCCTCCTCCTTGGACGCGTGCTCAAGCAGGTCGGCGATCTGAGCGGGCTTGAGCCTGTGGATCCGGCCGAACGGCCGCCTGCTCAGCGCGGTGCCGCTGTGCCCGATGAGCGGCTCGAACTTGGCCCACTCCCGGAACGGGCGCTCCCGTCCCCGCTCGCCTTCGGCGCCGATGGTTCCCGCCAGCGCGCCAAGCAGCCGCCGCGGCCGGCGGTGGCTATCCACCCCGCTGACAACCCATTCCCCGTCGCCGGGCGCCAGTTCCAGGTCCGCCGCCCTGATCAGGTGGGCGCTCTCGACGTCGAGCAGCCGGTGCCCGAGCACGTCTGCCCGCAACAGCACCTCCCCCTCACGGCGCTCGAACTGCCGCAGGTCCAGCCGGGCGCTGGTGAGCCGCAACTCGGCCCGGTCCAGCCCGGCCACCTGCTCGATCGGCACGAATACCGACCGGCTGCCGACCTTCGCGACCAGGCCGGTGAAGACCGGGTAGTCGGCACCGCGCAGCCGGACGATGACGTCAGACAGACGCCCGATGGAGCCGCCGTTCTTGTCCGTGACTGGCCGGCGCAGCAGCTCGGACAGGTGCACTGGCCGGAATCCCCCGGCCGGCGCCGTTCCGCCCGAGTCCGGCCGGCCCAATGTACCGCTCATCCGCGGTTTGCCTTCCCCGATGCTGGCGGCTCGTCACGGCCGCCAATCTCGCTCGTCCTACCCGCCCACCGGGCATCAGCCTGCCATGACGAAGCCAACAGGGCCAGGCACAGCCCGGACAAGTCGGACTCCCGGCTACCCTGGTGCGCGCACACGGTCTCGCGAGCTGGAGGCGACGGGCCTCCCTTGATGCGGCTACGCGATGGTATGAAGGCCAGAGATCGAGGGTGTAGTCGGAGGGGAGGGCGCGGCGGATGGCCATGCGACGAGCCGTCGGCACGCTCGGCAACAACCCTGAAGGCCTCGGCTATGCCCTCAAGCGCAAGATGCTGGGCAGGCCGCTGATCAACGAGCAACTCGGCGAGCAGCGGCTGTCCAAGACCCTCGCGCTGGGCGTGCTCTCCCCCGACGGCATCTCGTCCTCCGCCTACGGCACCGAGGAAATCCTGATCGAGCTGCTCAAGGGCGGCCTGGCGGCCACCGCCTTTACGATCTTGCTGCCGATAACCGGCGTGGTGCTGGTGGTTATGGTGCTCGTGGTGCTGTCGTACCGCGAAGTCGTCATGATCTATACCAGGGCTGGCGGCTCGTACGTGGTCGCGCGGGAGAACTTCGGCCCTCGGGTCGCTCAGATCGCGGCGGTGGCGCTGCTGATCGACTACGTGGTCACGGTCGCCGTCCAGGTCGCGGCCGGGACCGCCGCGGTGGCATCCGCGATCCCCAGCCTGAACAACGCCACCACGATGACGCTGATCTCGATCGGCGTGGTGCTGCTCATGCTCTACGGCAACCTGAGGGGGATCAGGGAAGCCGGGAAGTCCTTCGCGGTTCCGACCTATCTGTTCTCCTCAGTCATGATCCTCACCATTGTGGTCGGGATCACCAGGGAGATCTTCTTCTCGCTGCCCAAGTGGCACGTGATCTGCACGCACTGCACCTACGCCCAGCAGGCCACGCCGAACCATGACAGCCTGATCACGTTCGGGCTCATCTTCGTGATGCTGCGCGCGTTCGCGAACGGCGGCTCCTCGCTGACCGGCATCGAGGCCGTCTCCAATGCGGTCAGCGCGTTCCGGCCGCCCGAAGGCCGCAACGCCCGACGGGTGCTCGTCTACGAGGGCTCGATCCTCGGCACGCTGGTCGCCGGGATCTCCTGGCTCGCGCACGTTACGCACGCCCAGCCCTACACCGCGGGCGTGCCGACGGTGATCTCGCAGGAGGCCAAGGTTGTCTTCGGGACGTCGCTGTTCGGCACCATCATGTACGGGGTCGTGCAGGCTGCCACCGCGCTGATCCTCTATACCGGCGGCAACACCAGCTTTAACGGGTTCCCGTTCCTGGCCAACTTCGTCGCCGAGGACGCATTCCTGCCCCGCTGGCTGACGAAGCGCGGGCACCGGCTGGTCTTCTCCAGCGGCATCATCGTGCTGGCTGTGGTCTCGATAACGCTGCTGGCCGCGGTGGGATCGAACGTCAACGCGCTGGTGCCCTTCTACGCGCTCGGCGTGTTTACCGCGTTCACGATGGCCGGGTTCGGCATGGCCAGGTACCACCACACGCACAGGGAACCTGGCTGGCGGCACAAGCTAGTGATCAACTTCTCGGCCGGCGTGACCTCGCTCGCGGTCGTGATCATCTTCGCGATCGTCAAGTTCACCGAGGGGGCCTGGCTGGTCGTCGTGCTGTTCGTGGTCGGCGTGCCCCTTCTGATCCGGCTGAACCGGCAGTACCGGATGGAGGCCACGGTCCTGGAGGGCATCGGCAGCCGGGGCAGGCCGCCCGAGCCGCCGACCTACTCACGCCGCAGCGTGTACGTGTTCGTCGATAATTTCGACCTCGCCACGATCGCCGCGCTCCGGTACGCGCGGAGCCTGCGACCGACGTCGCTGCGGGCTGTGCACTTCGTCATTGACAACGTGGTCGCCGACAAACTGCGCCAGGACTGGGTTCGGGCGAACCCGGCCATCCCGCTGGACTTCGTGGACTGCCCCGACCGGCGGCTGGCCACCGCGGCCGCTACCCTGGTCAGCGCCGAGGCGACGCTGCCCGGTGTCGGCGTGACGGCAATCTTGCCGCGGCGCACCTACGCGCCGCTGGTCAGCCGCCTCCTGCACGACCGGACGGCCGACAAGATGGCGGCCGCGATCAGCCGGATCCCGCATGCGGCCGCGACCATCGTGCCATTTGACGTGCGCAGCCGGGTGGAGATGCTGACCGGGCGCGCGCCGATGGCGGGGACCGAGGCGACGGCCGAGGCACCCAAGGCCAAGACCTCCGTCGCCGGATCGCCGGCAGCCTCCGCCGCCACGGAGGCGGAGCGCGAGCAGCCCCGGCCGGCTCCCGGCGCGACCAGGTCAGACGGTGAGCGGCCGCGACCGGCTCGCCCGGTCGCCGAGGCTGAGGATCCGCTGCCGACCGCGATGTCGACGGCGCCGAACAGCGGGAACTACGATCGCCCGCCGCCGTCGCGCAAGGTCACCCCGATCGGCTCGCTGACCCAGCCGGGGCGGGCCGTCGCCGAGGGCCGCGTGCACACCGTCGAGATCCGGCCAGTCGAGCGCAACACGGTGCTGGCATGCGACGTCGAGGACTCGACCGGGCAACTCACCGCCCTGTTCTACGGCCGGTCCCACATTCCCGGCCTGCGGCCGGGGGTCAAGGTCCGCCTGCGCGGCCAGGTCGGCATCCGGGAGGGCAGGCCCATCATGATCAACCCGGCCTATCAGCTGCTGGCGCCGGGCTCAGAGGGCGGCACGGAGCCTGACGGCACCGAGCCGTAGGCCCTGGAACAGCACCAGGTGGTGCTTCGCTGTTGCTCCGAGCCGTCCGGATTGGGCCGGCGCAGGCGGCTCAGGCGCCGGACGCGTCCAGGTAACCGGGGTTGGCCACGGCCAGCCTCGCAGCGACCGAGTCGGCCACGCCGCCGCCCGCCGGGGGCGGGCCGAGTTCCAGCTCACGGGCCACGATGCCGAGTACGTTGGCGGCGACCCGCGCGTGGAACGCCAGCTGGCCCGACGTGGCCGGCATGACCTGGCCGGTCAGGAATTCCCTGACGGCTTCCAGCAGCTCGCTCGCGGTAGGCCGGCCGTGCGGGGCAGGCTCGCCGGGCGCCGGGCCCGGCGCCC
>JASIBJ010000745.1 GCA_030045215.1 Streptosporangiaceae bacterium
CGATCAGGGTCGTGTAGGCGGAAAGCCTCAGCGTGACGAACATGGCGCTGTGCAACTGAGGGTTGTACCAGATCGAGTTGACCTTGTCGCCCCAGTACCAACGCCAGGACAGTCCCTGATAGGTGGCCTGTGACTTGCCCTTATTGAACGAGAACAGCACCGCCAGCGCGATCGGCGCGAGCGACCAGATCAGGTACAGCCAGGTGAAGCCTTCAAGGAGCCACGGATGACGCCAGGGGTTGCGGAACAGCTTTGTCCGGGCCCGGCTCGTTCCCGCCTGAGTAGTGACCCGCTCGGAGATCGCTGTGCTGGTCATGATGCCGCCTGCGAGGACCGGTTGGTTGCGATTACGTAGTAGATCATCGGCACGAGCAGCACAGCCAGCACTATCAGCGACAGGATCGCGCCCTGGCCAGCCGAGGGCGTATTGAGTTGGCCCTCAATCAGGTTGCCGATCATCGAGGTGTTCCGCGAGCCTGACAGCAGCGTGTTGGTGTAGTAGTCGCCGAGCATCGGCAGCACAGTGATCAGCATGCCGGTCAGGATGGGCTGCCTGGACAACGGCAGCGTGACCCGGATGAACGTGCTGACCCGGCTGAGGCCGAGGTCGCGGCCGGCCTCGAGCAGCCGGGCGTCGATCCGGTCAAGGCCCGCGTACAGGACGAGGATCAGGTACGGGATGTAGCCGTAGATCAGGCCGAGTATCACCGTGTAGTAGTGCCCGCCGAGCCAGTCGGGCTCGGGCAGGTGCACGAAGCCGAGCGCCTTGTTCAGGTAGCCGTTGGTCTGGAGCAGGTCGATCCAGGCGAGCATCCGCATCATGTAGCTGATCCAGAACGGCGCGATCAGCAGCACGAGGAAGAAGCCCTTGCGCCGGCCGGCGAACCTCGCGACGAAGTAGGCGGCGGGATAGGCGATCAGCAGGCTGAGCAGCGAGGCGACAACGGTGTACCAGATGGTCCGCCACGCGATCCAGCCAGCGAACGCGCCGGACCCGACCAGGTCGCGCACCACGTTCGTCAGGTTGGCAGAACTCCACGCGAACGGGTTGTACACGGCCACAGGCGACTCGGTCTGGCGGTCAAGCTTGCCCTCACCGATCGCCAGCATCGCGTAGAACGGCACGATGAACAGCACGGCAAGCCAGATGATGCCGGGGGCGGCCAGCAGCATCCAGAACAGCTTGTGCGGCTGGTAGGGCTTCGGCTTGCGGGACGGCTGGTTAGCCGGTGCGGGGTCTGGCGGCGCTGGCTGCCGGGGCGGCGCGGCTGAGGACTGAGACGCCATGCTAGAGCCCGTTGCTCGCAACGAGCCAGGCTTGCTGCCAGAGCGCGTCGGCGTCGACCGGCAGCTGCAGTTCCTCGATGCCGTTGTCGAAGTCGGAACGGACTACCGCGGTGGATATGAGGCTCGGCGGCAAGATCTGCTCCTTGACCAGCAGCTGCGGGGTGATCGCGGTCAGCGGCTGGATGTAGCCGTTCCAGCTGATGTTCTCCAGCGCCACCGGCTCGTCGAGCATGTAGTTGAGGAACATGTGGGCGAGCACCGGGTTGGACGAGGAGCGCAGCACCGTGTTGGTGTCGTTGCCGATCGGACCCTTGCCATCCCTGGGGAACCAGTAGCCAACCACGTCGACCGGCACGCCCTTGGGCATGTACTCGTACGAGGCCGCCATGTCGCCCGACCAGGCGTGGTGTATCCAAGTCTGGCCGGACGGTATCTCGCTGTAGTCGTTATTGTCGATCAGCAGGTCGACCAGGTTGGCGAGCTCGGTTAGCGTCTGCCTGGACAGGTCGATCTGGCTTTTGGTCGTCGTGTTCAGGTTGTAGATCCCGTTGATCATCAGGCCGAGGCTGATGCCCTCCCGGTAGTCGTCCAGGATTGCGATCTTGCCCCGGTACTTGGGCTGGAAGAACATCTCGCGCCACGGGTTCTTCAGCGTGGCCGGGTCCAGGGGGACCAGGTCCTTGCGCCACGCGATGCCGGTCGTGTAGATCGTGTACGGCACCGTGTACTGCCAGCGCTGGTCATAGAACGGGTTCTGGAACTCCGGCCAGGCCTGGGCGATGTTCGGGATGTAGCTGTGGTTGAGGGGCTGGATCAGCTTGCCCTCGATCAGGTCGCCGAGCACATCGATGGTCGCGCCCATGAGCACATCGAACTTCAGCCCGGCGCGCAGTTTGGCCAGCGCTTCGTTCATGGTGTTGAACGTCGTGACCTCGACCTTGCACTTGTACTTCTTGGCGAAGCTGTCGACGCAGGCCTGGTTGATGTAGGCGACCCAGTTGTAGACCTGCAGCGTGGCGCCCTGCTCGGGCTGCAGGCCGCTCTTGATCGCGGGGTTGCCGGCGGTGGGCCAGGTAACCGGGTGGTTCTTCCTCGGCAGCGGGATGTTGTTCGCTCCGACCAGATACGCCGCGCAGGCGTCCAGCGTGGTCGCGCCCCCGCCGGCGAGGAGGGCGGCGGCAAGTCCGCGCTGGAGCGCTTGCCTTCGGGAGAGATCCGGCGTGCGACGGGTTCCGTCGGGCTGCCAGCCCTCGCGTGGGTGCATGTACCGCCACCCTTCTCGCGCGGTGTTCGACTAAGCCAAGTCTTTGACTGAACGTTCCGTCAGGGGTCCTTCTGGGTGACAAGCATCACCCGGCTAGTGCGGTCAGCGCAAGGCTTTCCGGTCAACTGACTCCAAAACCTTACCTTCGGGAAAGAGCTCCCACGCGGATCTTCTCGGGATGAGCGCCGACTTATCGGCTCACTGCGGACGCGAACGCCGCGAAGTTTTCCACGAATTTGTCGATGTCAGCCTCGTCGTGCTGTACCGAGATCAGCCACTGCTCGATCTTGCCCCAGGGCGGCAGGAACACCCCGCCGTTGTGCTGGAACAGCCAGTGCGCGTGGCTATAGGAATCCCTGATGCTCAGGAAGTCACGGAAATTGCGGACGGGCTTAGCCGAGAACACCACGCAGCCCTTGGCGCCGACCGAGACGACCTGGGCGTTAAGCCCGTTGCGCGCGATCTCGCGCTCAAGGCCGGCCACGGCCCGCAAACGCAACTTCTCCAGCCGCGCATAGGCATCGGGGGTCGCCACGTCTTCGAGCATGGCCCGGCACGCGGCCATCGCCAGCGGGTTGCCGTTGAACGTGCCGACCTGCTCGTAGTCGCCGTTGGCCACGTGATCCATGACCTCGGCGGTGCCGCCGATCGCGGCTGCCGCGACGCCGCCGCCGATGGCCTTGGCCAGGCAGACGATGTCGGGCGTGACCCCGGTGTAGCCGGTCGCACCGCCGGGGCCAGCCGTCAGGCCGGTCTTGACCTCGTCGAAGGTGAGCAGCGCGCCGTGCGCGTGCAGGAGGTCCTTCAGGCCCTGCAGGTAACCAGGCTCGGGCAGGATGATCCCGGCGTTCATCATGATCGGCTCGAGGATCATGCCGGCGATCTGGCCGGGGTTGTCCTCCAGCCGGCGGCGGACCGCGGCCAGGTCGTTGAAGCCGACTATCAGGCTGAGGTCGGTGATGGCCTTGGGGATGCCAGTGCCTGACGGGGCGCTGTTCGGGCTATCGGCCGGGCCCCGCTCGTCCTCGTCCCCGTCGGGGCACACCGACACCTGCACCGAGTCATGGTGGCCGTGGTAGCAGCCCTCCACCTTGATGATCAGGTCCCGGCCGGTGATGGCCCGCATGAGGTGCACCGCGTCCATCGTGGCCTCGGTGCCTGAGTTGCAGAACCGCCACTGCGGAAGGCCGAAGCGCCTCGACAGTTCGGTCGCCGCCGCGAGGGCGGCCTCGGTCGGCTGGGCGAAGTGAGTGCCCCGTGCGACCTGCGCCTGGACCGCCTTGACGATGGCCGGATGACCGTGTCCGGCCAGCGAGACGCCATATCCGCCGTGCAGGTCGACGTATTCGTTCCCGTCGACGTCGTACAGCTTGGAGCCGCTGCCGTGGCTGAGCCAGACGGGCTGCGGCCTGGAGATCTGCCAGCTGGAGACGACACCGCCCGAAAGCGCGCTCGTGGCCATGGCCGCCATCCGGGCGGACTCAGGCTGACGCTCAATGAAGATCGTTTCCTGGGCCCTGATGACGGCTTCGAGCGATGGACTTGGACGTGCCGCTGGCCTGGCTGTGGTGGCCCTTGCCGGACTCGGCGTGGCCGGGGCCGACGGCTTGGCCGCGGCGGCTCTCCCGGTGGACTGCTGCCTGGTCGGCGGCTTGGTGGCGGCCCCGGTTGCAATCTCGGCATCCGTTGCATGCTGCCTGGTAGTCGCTGTACTAGCTGGGTCTAGTGCACTGGCCTGTTCTTGGGCCATGAATATCGCGCTCCCAACGCGGTTGACTGAATGTTCAGTCTAGAGGTGGCCTTCGTGGGCTGACAAGAGATCACTGATTGGTGGTTCAGGTCACAATTGCCGCCGATGGCCCATTGGCGGTGGCAGCGGGGGCGCCCAGGGGCGGCGGGGGCGGCGCCGTCGGTGGCGCGCGGGACGGATGGCGTGTGGCGAGGGGGGTTCTGGGCGCGAGCGGTGCGGTCATCCGGCCTTATTCGGTGGCGGGAAAGGCGCCGTGCGCGGTTCGCGGGCCTTAGCCTTCGGTCGCCGGGTCCGCGCGGTGCTCGGTCGCGGGCAGCGCGCTCAGTTCCTGGGCCGGCAGCGCGACCGGGACCGGCAGCGGCAGGCCGCGGTCACCGCCGTGCGCAGCCACCACGCGCTCGTGGTACGCCTCGAGTTCGGCGGAAAACCCTGGCAGCCGGTATGGCCGGCCATCCACCGTCGGCCCCTGCTGGCCGTTGATGATGGCCACCACGTCCTGGCCGCTGATGGTCTTGTGCAGTTCGAGGGCATGACCGACGGCCAGCACGCTCGCCCGGTTCTCGGTCAGCAGGTCGTCGGTGCGATCGGCGAGCGTGGCCAGGTGCGCCTCAGCCCGGCGCCCGAGTCCGGTCTCGAGCACGTTCCTGTCGTTGCCATCCACGACCGGGTGCGCGTCATGCGGAGCCCGCGTCGCGGCGTACGAGCCGTACTGGCCGCCCATGCCCCACAGGCCCTCCATCGCCAGCAAGATCGTGGTGGCGTTTTGCAGGTCACCGGAGACGCCGGAGGAAGAGTCGCCGTCGAAGAACATCCGCTCGCCGACGAGCGAGGCCAGGCTGACCATGATGTCGGCCTCATACTCGCTGCGCCACGAGGTGAACTGCTCCTCGATCGGGATCGGCTTCACGAAACCGAGATAGTCGGCTCCCTTCTGGATCGTGGCCGTGTCGATGACGTTGCGCTTCTGCACCAGGTGACTGATGACCGCGTGGCAGGCCTCGTGCAGCGCGACGGCATGCCGCTCGCGCTCGATGTACTCGACGCCCTCGGACGGGCCGACGCTCTTGGCCAGCTTCGCCTTGAGCACATCGCCCCAGGTGATCGTCGTCCTGTTGTCGCGCAGCGCGACGATCAGCGACTCGTTCACCAGGTCCTTGATCGTCGCGCCCGTGGCGTACGGGGTAATCGTGGCCAGGTGATCGATCTGCTCGTCGGTCACGACGTGGCTCACCTTGGAGAAGTAGCCCTCGTACGTCCGCTTCCTGCCCTCCTTCGAGGGGTAGCCGACCCTGTACATCCGGTCCAGCCGGCCCGGCCGCAGCAGCGCCTCGTCCAGCGCACTCGGCATGTTGGTGGCCATCACGATCAGAATCCGGTACTTGGGCGGTGGCTTCGGGCGCATGCCGAGAGTGCGCCGAACCACCCGGTTGATGAAGCCGCGCGGTTTCTTCAGGCCTGACATCTCGGTGAGCAAGGCCTGCAGCGTGCCCATCCCGCCACCCATGCCCATACCCGCCGGGATCATCTGGCGGAACGGGCCGGGTCTGCGCGGAGCCGGGTCCGCCTGGCGGCGGTCGACTGCCTGGGCGTACAGCGCGGACTGGGTCTGGGGCGCCAGGTAGCTGAAGCCGTGGCAGGAGGCGAACGGGCTGCCGGGCTCGTGCTGATGCCCGAGGCGGCCCTGGCCACCGCCACCGCCGGCGGACGCGCCGCGGCTGCCGAGCGAGTCGGCCTCGTCGAAGAAGACGATCACGCCGCCGTACCGGACGGCGAGCTTGCGCAGCCGGCGGAACAGCGACTTCACCTTTAGCACGCCCACGCCGAAGAACATGTTGATGAAGGCGCCCGGGTCGACGAAGACATACGGCTTGCCGGTCTCGCCTGCCATTGCCTCGGCCATCAGCGTCTTGCCGGTGCCCGGCGGACCCCAGAGGAGAATGCCGCCCGGCACATAGCCGCCGTGGTCCTCGATCGACTCCGGGTCCTCCAGGAACAAGATGTTCTCCTGCACCCTGGCTAGCACGTGGTCCTGGCCCCAGACATCGGAGAACCTCGTGGTGATGTCACCGGGGTAATAGACGTCCACGCCGCCGCGCGAGAGGAACCAGAAGATGGCGACGAACTGGCTAACGCCCAGCAGCATGATCGCCATCGCGTACAAGATGATCGGGAGCGCGTGGTAGATCGAGGCTGGCGCATCGAACAACCCCTGGACCGGCGTGGTGTGGTAGACCATGCCGAGGATCACGCCGATGATGCCGATCACGATCAGCCACTTGATGGCGCGGGCGAGCCGGAACCTGGTGTAGTCGCTGAGCTGGTGGCTGACCTGGTCGCCGCGGCCAATCGCGCCGGTTGACAGCCGGTAGTACAGCCTCCAGTGCTCGGCCAGCAGATAACTGACCTGCCGCAGCACCTCGAGAATGAGCAACAGCACGAGCCAGCGTCCGGTGCCAGAGTGCACCTGAAGCTGTGCCTTGGCGGCGTCGCTGAAGCTCATGTCCGGGTTGAGCGACATCTCGTACCAGACAAGGATGAACCACAGCAGGATGAACAGAACGCTGAACTTCAGCCGGTCCCAGAAGGCCTGCGGCTTGCGTAGCTGGCGGCCGGCTCCGAGCAGTCCGTACTGGCGCCGCCACTCCCGGCGAGACCGGCGGCCGCGCTTCCCTGCTGGCTCGGGGATCATGAGGAACCTCGCACGAGGAAGGAGTTAATAACGTTCGCGATCTGCTTCTGGTTGGCGAGGAAGCACGTCTGGAAGCACTGGACCAGCATCACGTACAGCTTGTCGCTCGTGACGTTGGTGAGGACTGTCATGTCGAACGCATCGGGAAGCCCGTCGATTTCGTACTCGTACAGCTCGTTGATCCCGCGCATGCCGTACTGGGTCGTGAACGTCGTGCTGGAGATTTGGTCGAAGCCGGTCAGCTTGTCGCCCGCGGCTGAAGCCTCCTGCCGTGCCGTCGGCGTGACCGGGAACAGCACATCGCGCATGAGGTCGAAGGACAGTTCGCTGCGGAGAGTGGAGTTCAGGTTCTGCACGCTGACATAGACGACGGGCTGGGTAGACGCGGTGAGGATGCGGTCGGCGGGCGGGTCGGCCAATGCGCTGTAGGCGCGGGACCAGGAGTAGCTGCCGCCGTAGGCCCCGAGCGGTGACTTCGACAGCAACTCCGATTGCACGAGCGCCAACTCTTCCTGGCTCACCAGGTGCCAGCTCGAGGGCACCTTGAAATACGTCTGGTCTTGCGAGTCGGTCGCGTAGGTGAAGGCGGGAGAGCCGCACGCGGAAACGCCAGCCAGCAGGCACGCCACCGCGATCAGCCCGGTTGCGCTCCGACGGAACTGCCGCATGCTGGTGCGCCTCCCGTCCGCAGAATCCGGCCGCCTGGGTTCCCGGCCAGCGCGAGCCCGTATAGGAGTATGTGATTACTGCGGTACAGCGCGTCAACCCAACTGCGACCACGAACAAC
>JASIBJ010000746.1 GCA_030045215.1 Streptosporangiaceae bacterium
AGCTCAGCGGCATCAAGGTTCGGGACACCAGCGACCTCGTCGAGGACAGCTTGCGCCGGGCCGGCCTGTGGCAGGAAGTGCACCGCAGGCTCCGCTCGCCCGGTGGCGCCCTCTCGGGCGGCCAGCAGCAGCGGCTCTGCATCGCCAGGTCGCTCGCGATCGCGCCGGATGTGCTGCTGATGGACGAGCCGTGCTCCGCGCTCGACCCTACGTCGACCAACAAGATCGAGGAGACCATCGCCGAACTGTCCGATCAGGTCACGATCGTGATCGTCACGCACAACATGCAGCAGGCTCATCGGGTATCCGATAACTGTGCTTTCTTCCTGGCGACTCATGACACACCTGGCTATATCGTCGAGTTCGGCCCGACAGAGCGGATGTTCACGAACCCGACCGACCAGCGCACCTCCGACTACGTGAACGGGCGCTTCGGCTAAGGTCCGCGGGCAGGCGGTCGTTTCTCCCGGCATAGCCGGGGAGAACTTACAGGTTGTGCGAGGAACCCGGAGGATCTCGCGATCGACGCCCAGCGCCAGCGGGTAACACGCCGGCTGCGACAGCAGGGACTGGTGCGCCGGGGGCTGGCCGTCCTAGGTTTGCATCAGCGCATCCGCCATGTCTCCGGAGGTGTCAGCGCATGACACGCATCACCGTCACGGTCGATGGGATAAATTACGCCGACCACGTCGAACCTCGCTTGCTGCTCGTTCATTACCTCAGAGAAGTCGTCGGGAAGACCGGCACGCCCATCGGCTGCGACACTTCGAACTGCGGCGCATGCACTGTCCTGATGGACGGGGTGTCGGTGAAGAGCTGTTCGGTCCTGGCCGTCCAGGCCGACGGGTCTGACATCGTGACGATCGAGGGTCTCGCCAACGGCGAACTGCACCCAGTGCAGCGCGCGTTCCACGAAGAGCACGCCCTGCAGTGCGGGTTCTGCACACCCGGCATGATCATGGCGGCGACCGACCTGTTGCGCGATAACCCAGACCCCACCGACGAGGAGATCCGCGAGGGGCTAGAAGGCAACCTCTGCCGCTGCACCGGCTACGAGAACATCGTGCGCGCCGTGCGGCGCGCCGCCGAGGCGGGAGTGGCGCCATGACCGCGACCACAGAAGCATCCCCCGAGCTGGGCCGGGCCCGGCTGCGCAAGGAAGACGCGAGGCTTATCACCGGCCAGACAACCTGGACTGACAACATCAAGCTCCCCGGAATGCTCCATATGGCATTCCTGCGCAGTCCCTTCGCGCACGCCCGGATAACCAGGGTCGACGTCAGCGGTGCCCTCAGCCAGCCGGGCGTCATCGCCGCGTTCTCCGGCGCGGACTTTGCCGCCGAGCAGGGCAGCCTGCCGTGCGCGTGGCCGGTGACCGAGGACATCGTGATCCCGGCCCATCCGCCGATGGCCGTCGACGAGGTCCGCTATGTCGGTGAGGCAGTGGCGGTCGTCGTGGCCCGTGACCGGTATGCGGCCGCGGATGCGCTGGCCTCGATCGACGTCGACTACGAGCCGCTGCCGCCGGTGCTCGACATCCGCACCGCTCTGGACGACGGCGCGCCGAAGGTGCACGAGGCGGGCAACAAGAGCTACGAGTGGGTCTTCGCCAACGGCGATGTCGAAGCGGCCTTCCGCGACGCACCGGTTGTGGTGGAGCGCACCTACCGCCAGCAGCGGCTGATCCCGTGCGCGATGGAACCAAGGGCCGTCGTGGCCCAGTGGCTCGATGATCAGGTCACGCTCTGGTCGGCCACGCAGATCCCGCACGTGCTCCGGTTCGCGTTGTCAGCGTTCTTCGCCATCCCCGAGCAGAACGTGCGCGTCATCGCGCCGGACGTGGGCGGCGGCTTCGGGTCCAAGCTGCAGGTCACAGCGGAGGAGGTCCTCGCCGTGCTGATCGGCCGCAGGGTCGGTAAGCCGGTGAAGTGGACCGAGTCTCGCAGTGAGGGCAACATGACGGTCCATCACGGCCGAGACCAGTGGCAGCGGATCAGGATCGCGGCCGACCGCGACGGCCGGATCCGCGGCCTGGACGTCGACCTGCTCGCCGACATGGGCGCCTACCTCATGCTGGTGACGCCGGGCGTGCCCCTGCTCGGCGCTTTCATGTTCCCGGCCATCTACAAGATGGACGCCTACTCGTTCAAGTGCACGGGGATCTTCACAACGAAGATGCCGACCGACGCCTACCGCGGGGCGGGCAGGCCCGAGGCGACGTACGCGATCGAGCGGATCATGGACGAGCTAGCGGCCGAACTGGGGATCGAGCCGCTGGAGTTGCGCGAGCGGAACTGGATCAAGCACGAGGAGTTCCCCTACACCACGATCGCCGGCCTCACCTACGACTCGGGCAACTACGAGGCGGCGACGGCGAAGGCCAAGGAGCTGTTCGACTACGACGGGCTGCGCCGCGAGCAGGCCGAGCGCAACGATCGCGGCGACCCGGTTCGCCTGGGCATCGGCATCTCCACGTTCACCGAGATGTGCGGCCTGGCGCCGTCCAGGGTGCTCGGGTCCCTTTCCTACGGTGCGGGCGGCTGGGAAAGCGCCTCGATCCGGATGCTGCCGACCGGCAAGGTGGAGGTCGTGACCGGCTCAAGCGCGCATGGCCAGGGGCACGAGACGGCCTGGAGCCAGATCGTCGCCGACCAGCTCGGCGTTCCGTTCGAGGACATCCGGGTACTGCACGGCGACACCCTGGTCTCGCCCAAGGGGATGGATACCTACGGCTCGCGTTCGCTCGCGGTCGGCGGCCTGGCCCTGGTCGGGGCGTGCGACAAGGTCGTGGCCAAGGCCAAGGTGATCGCCGCGGCCATGCTGGAGGCCTCGCCCGACGACCTGGAGTTCTCGGCCGGCCGGTTCTCGGTCCGCGGCGACCCCGAGGCGAGCAAGACGATCCAGGAGGTCGCGCTGGCCACGTTCGCGGCGCACGCGCTGCCCGAGGGAGTCGAGCCTTCGCTGGACTCCGACGCCACCCACG
>JASIBJ010000747.1 GCA_030045215.1 Streptosporangiaceae bacterium
TCGTCAATCCTTCGCTGAGCGGCAACTTGGTCATCGAATCAGACCCGAACCCGACTGCGCACCCGGACACCGACGTTCTCGAGATCACCGATGGCGCAGCCACCGACACCACCTTCGCCGCGCCCGCCGTTCAGGGCTGCGGCCCAGGCGGGTCGGCCAACATCCCAGTCGATGAGGCGATCGATACCGCAGACGGCCTGCCCGCTGCATCTGGAACCAACAGCCTCACGCTGAGTGGCACCTTCTACTTCGCTGTCTGCTTCGCGCCAGAGAACATGGCGCGCATCCTGCTGTCTGCCTTCAGGGACAGCAGCGGGGATCCCGCGCAGAGCGGGGCCGCGAAGGCCAGTCGCCGGCTCAATGCCGCCCGCGTGCTCGACGGGCACTACGGGATCAAGTAGCTGACGAATCGCGAACCCGAGGGGAGCATCAGCGCCGCTGGCAGATCTGCTGACAGCCGCGCTGATGCTCCCGGCTCCTTCACCGCCGGATGCTCAAGCGCGGCGGGATGGGGCCCGGCTAGGCCGGTAGTGAATACCGTCAGGGCGAGATGGTGCCGGCCGCCAGGGCGATGACGATCCCGATGGCGCCGGCGGACAGCAGGGTAAGCACGATGCCCCGGCGCAGCACAAGAAGCACGACAAACGCGCCGGCAAGGACCACGTACTGCCAGGGCTCGGTCAGTGCCCGGGTCAGCGTGATGGCTGAGCCGAGGATGGCGCCGATCGCGCCGGGACCGGCGCCGTCGAGGAACGAGCGCGCATACCGGTTGGCCCGGATGCGGCTGAAATGCGGCCCGCCGCCCAGGACGAAGGCAAAGGAGGGAGCGAAGGCGACGGCGGCTGCGAGCAGCCCGCCGCCGATCCCGGCGGCCGCGTAGCCAATGACGGCGACAGTCTGCACGACCGGGCCCGGAGTGATCTGGCCAAGGGCGACGGCATTGAGGAACTGGGCTCCGGTCATCCAGTGATAGTGGCTGACTACGTCGGTCTGCATGAGCGGGATGATCACAAACCCGCCGCCAAAGGACAGGCCACCGACCTTGAATGCTTCCCAGGCGACCGATGCCAGCACGCCCCCGGTGACAGCGGCACCGACCGCGAGCATTACGGGGGCCGCGATGACCGACCGCGTCTTGTTCCCGGCGCCCTGGCTGGGAAGGCGGCTCTCGCTGACCGGCGGCGTGTTAGCTGATCGGATGGCGGACTCCACGGCGCCGCAGGCCAGCAGGACCAGAACCAGCCAGCCGCCGACGGTCGCCGCCGCCGCGAGACCGGCCGCCAGATAGAGCAGCCAGCGCACCGCCGAGTGCCGGTTATGCCAGCTCGGACCCAGCAGTGACCAGCCGGCGTTGACCGCGACGGCCGGCACGACCGCACCGGCCCCTGCCCCCGCGCCAAGAACCCACAGAGGCGGGGAGGACGCGACGAACAGCACCGACAGCCCGAGGATCGCGATGAGGCCGGGAACGATGAACGCTCCACCGCCGACCAGCGCACCAAGCCGGCCGCGGAGCCGCCAAGCGCAGAAAATCGCCAGCTGGGTCGACGCCGGGCCCGGCATCACATTGCAGACCGCGATGGCGTCCTCGAATTCCCGGGCGTCCATCCACCGCCTGCGCACGACGCAAAGTTCTCTGAGCAGCTTGATGTGCGTCGGGGGGCCGCCGAACCCGGTACATCCGATCCGGCCCCACTCCAGCAGGACGGTCCGCAACGACACGCGCGCCGCAGGGCCGGTCGCCTGGACCGCGGCGGGCGCGGGCGTCATCTCGTCGGGATGAGCCACGACGAACTACACTCGGCGCTCGCCTGCGTGGTTCCGCCTCACCGCGCGATCATACATCAATCTATATTGATGAGCTTTGCCGACATCGAAAGATCTTCGCACCGATAGGCCGGGGCACTACCAGCCGGTCGACGAGGCCAGGTTTTGCCCGGGCCGTGCCGGCAGTTGATCAGCCCAGCACAGGGAGCAGGAACTGAATGCGGGAGTCGAGTTCTCCGGCGGTACGCTCGAACGCCGCGTATCCGGCTCGCCCGCCCTCGCCCGCGGCGGAATCGGCGACACTCCAGTGGATCCGGGCCGGACGGCCGGAGAAGTCCGGACACGCCTCGCGCGCCTTGTCGCAGAGGCTGATCACGTAATCGAAACGTTCCGAAGCGACGGCGTCGACCCGCGTCGGCCGGTGGCGGCTGATGTCGATCCGGTACTTGTCCAGCATCACCGCGGCTGCGTCGGGGTGTACTGGCTTGGGCACGATGCCCGCGCTGGCGGAGCAAACCCGCCCCGCCGAGCGGTAGCGCAGCAGTGCCTCGGCCATCGGCGAACGGCCGCTATTCCCTGTGCACACGAAGAGCACCCTCCTGCGCTCCGTTCTCGTGCCCGCCCCGGCTGCCGCTTGCGGCATCACGCCGAGAGCCGGGTGCAGGGCAGACCCGGCGGCCGCCAGCGCTCGCGAGCATGCGGCTAGGTCGAGGCTGTAGTACGTATCTCGCGCGTCGAAGCTGCTCCGTCCCGCGGTGACGAGGCCGCCCTCACGCAATTGACGCAAGTGATAAGACACCAGGTTCTGCGGCTGCCCGGTAGCCGCGACTAGCTCGCGAACCCGCTGGTCACCCTGGGCTAGCTCGCACATCAGGCGCCAGCGCACCGGGTCAGCCAGCAGCCGGACTACTCGCGGAACGGATCCGGATGCGGAACTCGTCATCCTGTGCAGGATACGTCAAGCACGCTTGATGCACGTACAGCCTCGCGTGCAAGCCCTCGCCCTGGCCACGCTCTCAGGCTCGGCCGCCTCTGAGGCCCACGTCCCGGCCACGACACCCGTGACGAGTGTCATGCCCAGATCGTGACTGCCAGTGCAGGAGATTGTCATCGGCGCAGGGGAGCATGGAGCCATGACAATAACGAGCGCAGACCAGGGCGCGTGGCCCGCCAGCGGCGCCGCCCCGCCAGCCGTAAGTCTCGACGGGGTGAGCAAGAACTTCGGGCATGTGCAGGCTGTGCGGGACGTCCGCCTGCAGATCGAGTCGGGCGAGATCGTCGCCATCCTCGGGCCAAACGGTGCTGGCAAGACCTCAACCATTGACATCATCCTGGGACTCTCGGAACCAAGCCAAGGCCACGTGTCCGTCTACGGGCTGCGGCCGCGCCAGGCGATCACCCGCGGCCTGATCTCAGCCGTGATGCAGACCGGCGGCTTGCTGCGCGACCTGACGGTCGCGGAGACGCTTGAATACACGGCCAGCCTCTTCGCCCGCAGCCAGTCCCCGACGGAAGCACTGAACCGGGCCGGCATCGCCGAGATCGCAGATCGCCGCGTCGGCAAGTGCTCGGGCGGCGAGCAGCAGCGGCTGCGGTTCGCAATGGCGCTGATGTCGGACCCGGAACTGCTGGTCCTGGACGAGCCCACTACCGGGATGGACGTCGAAGGCAGGCGGAACTTCTGGGCGACGATCCGCAAGGACGCCGAGAACGGCCGGACCGTCCTGTTTGCCACCCACTACCTGGAGGAAGCCGACGCCTACGCGGACCGCATCATCCTGCTGCGGCACGGCAAGATCGTCGCCGACGGAACGGCCGCCGAGATCAAGGCGATGGCCGCCGGACGGACGGTGCGGGCCACACTGCCAGGCGCGAGCGAGGCCCTGCTGCGCGACATTCCCGGCGCGGAAACCGTCGAGGTCCGGGGCGAGACCGTCTTCATCCACTCGAACGACAGCGACGCTGTGGCCCGCTATCTGCTGACGAGCTCGGCCGCGCGCGACCTGGAGATCACCGCCCGCGGCATCGAGGAAGCCTTCCTCGCACTGACCGGCGACGACGCCGAGCCCGCCGCCTCGAGCACAGGAGCAAGCTCATGAGCACCATCCCTTCCGCCATCGAGCCCGACCTGCGAGCGCGGCGTGCGCCGGCGCTCGGCGGGTTCAATCTGACCGCGCTGAAGCTCGAAGTCCGCCGGCTCCTCCGCAACCGCCGGACGGTGATCATCTCGCTGGTCGTGCCGGTTGTGTTTTTCCTGCTGTTCGGCACCAGCAAGTCCTACGACACCCTTACGGACGGGCACGGCAACGTCGCGGCGTTCGTCATGATCAGCTTGGCGCTCTACGGCGCGGTCGTCGCGACCACTTTCGGCGGCGCGATGGTCTCGATTGAGCGGGCTCAGGGCTGGAGCAGGCAACTGCGGCTGACGCCGCTATCGCCGGTCGCCTACATCGTCATCAAGATCATGACGGCGCTGGTGCTCGGCGCGTGCTCGGTCGCAGCGGTCTATGTGGCCGGGGTCTTCACCAACAAGCCGTCGATGTCGACCGGGCTGTGGATCGCCACCGGGTTCTCGGTGTGGGTCGGCTCGCTGCTGTTCGCCGCGTTCGGGCTGTTCCTCGGCTATCTGCTGCCGGCAGAGAATGTCATGCAGCTCATCGGGCTGATCCTGGCGCTGCTCTCGTTCGCGGGCGGCCTGTTCATTCCCGTCAGCCAGTACGCGCACACGGTCCAGGAGATCGCCAAGTGGACTCCGCTGTACGGGCTGAACGAACTGGTCCATACGCCGTTGCTCGGCAACGGCGTGGACTGGACCTGGGTGGTCAACGTCCTGGCCTGGCTGGTCATCTTCTCGTGGGGTGCCGTCTGGCGGATGCGCAAGGACACCGCCCGAGTGTGAGCTGGCTGTGCGGGCTGGCCGTGTGAGCTGGCCGGCCCCGAGCAGCCACGCCGGAGGCGCGCCTTGAGCTGGGGCCGGGTGCGCCTCCGGTTTATGTTGCCTCGACAACGCTGGCCCCCATCTAGGAAGATCGTCTGCATCCGCTCGCAGCCGCCCGGCCCGCGCGAGCGCCCGCCCGGCAGCAGAGGACGATCATGAAGCTGGACAACGAGTTCACCGTCGGCGTGCCGGTCGAGCAGGCCTGGGCGGTGCTGACCGACCTGGAGTTGATCGCACCCTGCATGCCGGGAGCACAGCTGACGGGGGTTAACGACGGCGTTTACACCGGCAAGGTCAAGATCAAGGTCGGGCCGGTGACCGCCGAGTACGCGGGGACGGCGCGGTTCACGCAGAAGGACGACGCCGCCTACCGTGCCGTCATCGACGCTCGCGGCCGCGACTCCCGCGGCCAGGGGAACGCGAACGCCGTCATCGCGGCCCAGTTGCGCGCGGACGGCGGTAGCACGGTCGTGACGGTCGACACCGACCTGTCGATCGCCGGCCGCATTGCCCAGTTCGGCAGCGGAATGATCAAGGAGGTGTCGGCGAAGCTGCTTGGTCAGTTCGTCGACTGCCTGGAGCAGAAACTCGGTTCCGGCGCGGACGCTCCGCCGGCTGGCGCGATCGGATCACTCCCAGGGATGAATCAGGCCGGGCAGGAACGAAATGCGGTCAGCTCATCGGCTTCCCCCGCCGCCGCGGCGCTCACATCCCCGGTGTCCGGCGAGCCGGCGCCCTTGGACCTCGTGAGCGTGGCCGGGCGCTCCATCTCCAAGCGACTTGTGCCGCTCGCCATTGCCGTAGTCGTCATCGTGGTCGTCATCGTCGTCGTGGTGGCCCGCTAGCGCGCCGCGCGCAGCTCGGCCAATTGCCTTCGCGCGTAGGACGGCTCCACCAGCCACCCGTTGGCCGCCTCCCAAGCTGTCGCGGCAGCGCTGGCGACTGCCAGGCGCGCAGGCGGTAGTGGCGTGCCTGGCAGCTGGGCGAGGTCAAGGTCGGTGTAGTCGCGCCTGGCCTCGTCCCAGTCCAGCAGCCCTACTCCCGCGCCAGAGATGCGGATGTTGGTCGGCCCCGGGTCGCCGTGCACGACCGCCATCCGGGTGCCGGCCAGCGCGGCCCAAGCGCGCCGGCAGTCGGCCACCGCGTCAGCCGGCATCGCGGTCAGGTCAACGTCCCCGCCCGTGTCCGCGGTGATCAGCTCGCTGGTGGAGCGGAAGCCGGGCCGCTGCGGCCAGTCGGCAGTGAGGTCGTGCAGCCGCTGCAGGGCCGCGTAGACGGCGGGCCAGTCGGACGGGCCTGGGGGACTCCCGTCCAGCCAGCTCAGCACCATCACCCCGGCTGCATTGCTCCGCCCCTCCCTGGTCGGCACGACCGACGGGACGCACATCCCGTGCCGCAGGAGATGTTCGAGCAAGGATGCTTCCCAGGCCAGGCTGGCCGCCGATCGGCCCGACCGGCGCGCTACCAGCCGCCGCCCGTTCAGCCAGATCTCGGTGACTGCATTGCGATTGCCGCCTGAGAGCGCGCGGACAATCTCCGCGTCCCCCCACGGTGCCAGCAACCGTCGCATGCGGCTATCGCGCGGCTCCTCCTGCGCCATTTCCCGTGTCATCTCGGCACTTTCTGTGACGCTGCATTTCCATACCGGTAAGGTAGCTAAACGGCCAAGTGCTACGTATTAACCCAACCGGTACGCCCGCACGCGCGTCTAGGGAGTGCGGTGGTGCGCTCCGATCCGGCATCGCCGATAGCTAACCCGCGGCAAGGGGAGTTATGCCTAAGCCAGCCGGTGGCGGCCAGCGTTACGTTCCCGGCCTCGACGGCCTGCGGGCGATTGCCGTCCTTGCGGTCATCGCCTACCACGTCGGACTGAGCTGGGCGCCAGGTGGCCTGCTCGGCGTCGGCGTCTTCTTCACGCTCAGCGGCTATCTCATCACCGACTTACTGCTCGGCCAGCAGGCGTCCACTGGCCGTCTGCCGCTAGTGGACTTCTGGCGGCGGCGGGCCCGCAGGCTGCTGCCGGCCCTGTTCGTCATGCTGGCGGTGGTGGCAGGCTGGGTGGCGCTGCTGCAGAACTCGCAACTGCCGGCGCTGCGCGGCGCCACGGCCGCGGCCGCCGCGTATGTGAGCAACTGGTGGCTGATCGCGCAGCACTCCTCGTACTTCGCCCAGTTTGGCCCGCCATCACCGCTCGGTCATCTCTGGTCGCTTGCGGTGGAGGAGCAGTTCTACCTGCTGTGGCCCTGGCTCCTGGTGCTTGGCCTGCGCTGCGCCCGCGGCCGGCCGGAACGGACGCGTCGGCGCCTGCTTGCCGCGGCCACGCTGATCCTCGCGGCCGCGTCGATCGCCGACATGGTCGCGCTGTACCACCCCGGCTATGACCCGACCAGGGTCTACGACGGCACAGACACCCGCGCGTTCGCCTTGCTCATCGGCGCGGCACTGGCCTTTATCTGCCCGAGCCGGGAGATGGCCGAGGCGATCAGCCAGCGGCGGAGGCGGCTGGTGGACGGCGCGGGATTGGCCGGCCTCATCGTCATCGGCCTGCTGATCTGGCGCACGACGCAGTACTCACCGTTCCTGTACCGAGGCGGCATGGTTGTGCTGTCGGCGGCGACGGCCGCGGTCGTCTGGTCGGCGATATCCCCGGCCAGCCGCGTCGGCCGCGTGCTCGGCGCGCAGCCGCTGCGCTGGCTCGGCGTCCGCTCGTACGGCATTTACCTCTGGCACTACCCGATCATCGTGCTGACGACCCCTGCGAACGCCACCCCAACCCTCGTGCGCGGAGCCGCGCAGGTCGCGGCGAGCATTGTCGTAGCTGCGCTCTCCTGGCGCTTTATCGAGGAGCCCATCAGGCACGGCGCGATCGGGCGATGGATCGCGCAGCTGCGGACCGGCGGGTGGCACTCGGCTGCCCGGGGCGGGTGGGCGACACTGGCCGGCGCCGTCGGTGCGCT
>JASIBJ010000748.1 GCA_030045215.1 Streptosporangiaceae bacterium
GCGCGTACCAGCCGGGAGCCGCGACGCCCGCGCCATATCCGCTGGCCAGCGTGAGCCGCTGCGACGTCCACGGGACCCAGGTGGCGCGGGTCCTGGCCGTGGCCAGCCCGCGGAGCGTGTCGGCGTCGGCCCTGGCAGCCGGCAAGTCCGTCAGCGCCGGCACATGCCATGCTCCGCAGACAACCGCGATCTTCTGGTGGCCGGCCTTGGCCGAGGCCCGGATGCCGCGCCGCATCGCCGCCTCGCGCTGCCGCTCGCGCTCGCCCGGGACCCACCCGTCCGACATGGCGGCCGATCGCAGCTCTGTCATCGCCTCGCCGATGGCGGCGAACAACTCAAGCGGGTCGCCGCCGAGCCGATGCTCCACGACGTCTTCCCACCACCGCTCCGGATCGTCGTGACCGGCCGCCTCCGACAGCCAGCCCAGCGGGTCGGCCGCGAGCGGCTGGTTCTCGCCCGTGGCCGGCTCGTCGCCGCCCGCCAGCGTGACCGCGGCAGGCAAGTCGATGAAGTGCGCCGGGCGGGCGGCGGAGACCGCGTACGTGAGCGCCTGCCACTCCGGCGAGAAGTCGGCGTACGGCCAGAACGCAGCCCGGCCCGGCTCATCGAGGGCATGCGCGAGCACGGCCACAGGCGGGGTCAGCGCGGTGACGTGGCGGACCAGGTCGTCGGCCTCCGGCGGCCCTTCGATGAGGATCACGTCAGGATCGAGTGCCGTCAGTGCGGCCCGCACGGCCCTGGCTGAGCCGGGGCCGTGGTGCCGGACACCGAGGACGGTCGTGGTCACCCCGCGGCTACCGTCAGGTCGCGGCACGCCCGGTAGAGATCGTGCCAGTCCTCCCGCTCCCTGACGACAGCCTCCAGGTACTCATTCCAGGCGACGCCGTCGTGCTCGGGGTCCTTGATGATAGCGCCGACCATCCCCGCCGCGACGTCGGATGCCCGGAGCTGCCCGTCGCCGAAGTGCGCGGCCAGGGCCATGCCATTGGTCAGCACACTGATGGCCTCCGCGGTCGACAGCGTTCCGGTGGGCACCTTGAGCGTTGTCCGGCCATCGCTGGTCAGGCCGGAGCGCAGCTCCCTGAACACCTGCACGACCCGTCGCACCTCGGCCAGGGCCGGCGGCTCGGCGGGCAACTGCAGCGCCCGGCCTAGCTCGGCAACTCGCCGGCTGATGATGTCGACCTCGGCCTCGGCCGTCTCCGGCAGGGGCAACACGACAGTGTTGAACCGGCGCCTCAGCGCGCTGGACATCTCGTTGACACCGCGGTCCCGGTCGTTGGCGGTCGCGACCAGGGTGAAGCCGGCGACCGCCTGAACTTCCGTGCCGAGTTCCGGCACCGGGAGCGTCTTCTCCGACAGGACGGTGATGAGGGCGTCCTGTACTTCGGCTGGCATCCGCGTGAGCTCCTCGATGCGGACGAGCTTGCCATCGCGCATGGCTGTCATGACCGGCGACGGCACCAGCGCATCCGGCGACGGCCCTTCCGCGATCAGCCGCGCGTAGTTCCAGCCGTACCTGACCGCATCCTCGGCGGTGCCGGCAGTGCCCTGAACCAGCAGCGTCGAGTCACCGCTGATCGCGGCGGCCAGGTGCTCGGACAGCCAGGTCTTGGCCGTGCCTGGCGGGCCGAGCAGCAGCAGCGCCCGGTCGGTGGCCAGCGTCGCGACCGCGACCTCGACCAGCCGCCTGGCCCCGATGTACTTGGGCGTGATGATCGTGCCGTCCCGCAGCGTCCCGCCCAGGACGTAGGTGACGACCGCCCACGGGGACAAGTTCCATGACGGCGGCCGGGTCCGGTCGTCGTCGGCGCGGATGGCGTCAAGCTCGGCCGCGTACTCCTGTTCTGCGTGCGGTCGCAAGACCGGCGCGACGGGCGGCGAATCGGCGGCTTCCGCGGGCTGGGCAGTGGCACTCACGGTGTCGGCTCCTCGGCGAGTTCGCGGCGCATCGCCGCGCGGATAGACAGGACCTCGAGCATTCCGGCCCAGCTTTGCACCAGCCGCGGGTGCACCTGTGCCGGATCCAGCGTGAGGGGCTGCGGGGGCTCGAGCCGCAGGGCGGCCAGGCGCAGCAGCTTGCGTGCCTCCGGGGACCGGCCAGGATCGGCCCGGGCCACCTCGGCCAGGTGCGTGCGGGCGGCGGCGGACAGCGACGCCGACCAGGGTCCCGGCACGAGCTCGAGCGCGCCGAACAGCGGGCTACCAGGATGCGAGGCCAGCCAGCTGTCCCTCTCGGCGTCGCTGAGCGCCTGGAACACCGTGATGCTCGCCGCGCCGAGCGGGCGATCGAGCAGCGCGCTGATCCACGCGGCGTCGCCGTCTCGCACGGCCGCGTCGGTCCAGCCAGCCTCGAGCGCTTCGGCCCACTCGCTCCGCTTGGACAGGGCGAGCAGGTCGCCCGGGCGCAGCCTGGTGTAATCAGCCCACCAGCTGACCGGAGCGGCCGCGACAACCTGGCGGAGCAGCCAGGACTGGCGGCCCGTGGCCCGTGGCGGGCTGGGGTCGATGCCATCCGCGATCATCTCCGCGGAGGCCCGGGCCGGCGGCACGACCTGGAGCGCGCGCCCGATCAGAGCGACCGATACGGCGGCTCGGTCTCTGGCCCGCCTGGCGAAGGCCGAGCCCGGCAGCCGCGCCAGCTGGTCGGCCGCGGCTCGGCGCACCTCACTGCGCCGGTCGGCCAGGGCCTGGTTGAGCAGGGCCTCATCGCCCAGGCTCAGACCGGTCGCCAACGCGGCCACGAACGCCGCCCGGTCCTGGTAGGAGTCCGCGGACCAGGTCGACCGCACGAGCTCGCGAGCCGCGGCCGGGTCGCTGCGGCGCATCCGATCCAGAAGGTGGCGGCGCTGCTCGTGGCTGGCCGTGGTCCAGCTCGCGCGGTCCGCCCGGCCGGCCGCTCCGGCCAGGTCGGCGGGCTCCGGCGCAGCAGCCCATGACCAGGCCGGGTTGGCGGCGGCTAGCCAGCCGGCCAGCGGTCCCAAGACCGGCACCAGCACCTCGCGGACGCGCCGGCTGTCGGTGGCCATCGCCAGCAGGACGGGGTGCAGGACGTCAGGCGGACGGCGGCCGGCCGCGGCCAGCAAGCGCAGCCACTCGATCA